>NZ_JABRWH010000003.1 GCF_013248975.1 Neobacillus endophyticus | reverse complement strand
GAAGCCAAAACTTACAATCACAATCCATTCAACGAATTAGAAAAATCCTGGTATCTGATGGATATTGCTACCTTAAATGACCTATGTGATAAAGCCAAGACCAAAGAGCAGCACGAAATGATTCTCGACCATATGTATCGATTCGATGCAACCAGAGTGGACTATTTCAAACGAATTGAGAAGAAAATCATTAACCGCTACTGGGAGGGGTAAGCATGGAGCAGCAATGCAAAGATTGTGGTCAGGTCAGGGATTCTTACCTTTTTACGAATAATGAGGATGTTTGCGATTACTGCTGGGCAATGAGGGGAGGGAACTAGTCGTGGATATTCCTAAAATGCCGAAACCTAAAACCCTAATGGAAATGAGCATGCTGAGATCCGTATTAGCCGATAAATTGTTTGATTTACGAAAAGAAAATCAACTCACTCTAATTGAACTGCTTCAATTGTTGGCTGATTTTCAAGCATGGTTAGCTAAAGCATCAGTAAAAGAAGCGATTGCGAATCGGAAAAATTGGAGTGAGGAAGAATGCTAGGTATATTTTTCGGCTGCGTTGGTTTTTCCATTGGCTATATCTATGGCTGGGTGAAAGGGGTGGAAGATGGTGAAAGTTATTCCATTCAAAGTTTTTATGATCGGTCCAAAGCCTAGCATCTTGTCTGGGATAGATGGGGGCTTGACCTTTTTCATAGGTTTAGGCTCGACTCTTTTGATACTGATTGCCCTTGAAAAGCTTGGCGTGACGATCAATGAAACGCTAGTGCGTGCAGTGAGCTATGGGGCTATGGGATTCGGCTTTCTGATGCTATGCTGGAAGTTGGTACTTTTAGTAGGCTAGGTTGCAGAAATTTCTTTGGTATGTACCGATATTAGTATTTTTATAGCATTCTGCTTGTACAATTCAGTACTGATTGCTTAAAACTATTAGGTCCCTTCCCAATACTCCTACGTCGTTACTGGGCCCCTCCCCAATTTTTTCGAATTCGCATTTTGTTGCGAAACTACCGAGGTGAAAAATCATGCTTGAATGGGCAATCGTTCCAGCTTTAATTGGAGCTGCCGCCTTTATTCCAAAGGGAAAACAAAATGATCGAAAAAAAATTGAGCTTATCTTTAAAAATGTCGGTTATGGTATCCGAGAGAAGGACGGGAAGCTAAGAATCCCTCGCTACAAGTCAAAGAAGGCCATTTACGAAGGTTTTGAGATGATTGAAACTAAATGCAAGGGCAAGTGTAAAACTTGCAAAAACGAGGTAAATGTAGGCTCTGAAGTGTATTGGAATTCAGGAAACAGTACTGTCATCCATAAAAAATGCTTTGATCCTTCAAAAGCAATCCGCTTGGGGACCATTTATAAGTTTAGCATCATACCAGGTCTTGGAGCCTCTAATATGCAAAAGAAAGAAAAAGAAGCAAAAGTCTTTACCGATGGTTTGCAAAAACCTGTTTCAATTGAATTCAAGAAGACGTTAAATATCAGTGTTTATGATGAGGAATTGTCAACAATGTTCCCTTACACAGATGTGCCTAAAAATAAAAAAGGCTGGATAGTTCCAATAGGCAAGGCAATACATGGAATGATTTGGCACAATTTCGATCACGTTCCTCATATGACCGTTGCCGGCACTACTCGCTTTGGTAAATCCGTTATGCTGCGAATGATGATGACATATCTAATTGAAACGCATCCGGAAGATGTAGAATTTTACATCATAGATTTAAAAGGATTATTGGAGTTTGGACGCTATGAAAATTTGAAACAAATAAAATACGTTGCTGGGAATCCTCTCGATGCCACTCAATTATTAGATTTCCTCGAATCTCAATACCAAAAAGACTACGTTTATTTCCGTCAAAACTACTTATCCAATGTAGTAGATACCAAGATTAAGAAAAGACGCTTTGTGATTGTCGATGAAGCTGCACAACTTGCCCCTGAAAAATGGATGCCTGAAACAATGAAAAAACAATTGAATTACTGCCAAACACAATTAGCCAAGATCGCGTATCTTACTGGAGCCTTGGGGTACCGTCTGATATTTGCCACTCAATATCCTACAGCTGACACACTTCCCCGGATGATTAAACAGAACGCTGATGCAAAGATTAGTTTCCGTTTACCAAGTGGATACGCATCAGGAGTGGCCATAGACGATTTAGGAGCTGAGGAATTGCCCTCTGATGTAAAAGGGAGGGCCTTATTTAAAACACACGAATTGAAGGAATTACAGGTTCCATTTTTAAGCCAGGACGAAATGTGGACCCGATTAGAAAAGTATGCGAAAGGAGTAAGCAAGAATGAAGTACCTTACGCAAGTGGAGAAGAAACAACAACGCCAGGAGGAAATCTTATTAAGTTTGGAGGTAATGCGATTCGCGACAAGGGAGCAGCTCCAAATAAAGCACCAGCTAGGGACAGACAGAAACGCCTTAAAAATTCTAGGATCCATGAAGGAATACCTTCAAGTGAAGACACACCAAGGCAGGAATATTTATTACCTAAACGCAAAAGGAAGGGAATTAGTCGGAAGCACGATAGAGGCGAAATGGAGCCTACAGATCGAACACCACCTGATGAGAAATGATATGTATCTGTACTATTACTGCCCGAAAGACTGGAGAATAGAAGAACCCATTCAATTTAAATATAAAGAGGGCTTTACTTATGTAGATATTACGCTTATTCCAGATGCTACTTTCACACTTACAGGCAATTATTATTTTCTGGAGGTCGATCGCACTCAATCAATGGCTGATAACAAAAAGAAAATCGAGTTATACTCCAAGCTAAATCCGGTAATGAAAGAACAATTCAATCAAATCCCAACCCTTGTTTTTTATACGATATCAACGCTTCGCCGAGATAAACTGAAAGACCTCTGTACTGAATACAAAGTTAATTGCCGCGTTTATACAAAAGAGGACATTCAGTGATTGAACAACTTCTTTATTAACAATAACATTAGCATAAATATTAACAATAATTTTAATGCGCATATGGTTTTTGTCGAAAAGCAAGTGTTCCTTTTATTGTAAAAGATAGTAAAATTTATCTAGTAATGTTTGTCCATAAAATAATAAGGAGCCTTTTAATGATACCGTTCATTGGAGATATTAGTTTTATAGCATTGGTTGTTTTTATTGTACTTGCAATTAGATCGAAATTAAAAGGTACTGGTAAAACAAAAAAAATGTGGTTATATGCTGCAGGTTGTTTAGTTGTGCTAGTGATATGTTTTGCAATTGATCCAGGAAGTTCACAGAAAGCGAGTGTTAGTCAAAAACAGAAATCGAAAGCCATTGAAGCAACTAAAACAGTTAAACAAGTGCCAAAAACAGTTAAAGATAACCCCGCAAAGAATTCAAATGTATTATCTGTGGATACTCCTGTTTCAGACCAGTATTTAGAGGGTTTTCTTACATTTATGGATCAATTTCATTCTAATTTACTTCAAGAGGTAAACGAGAATCCGAACTCATCGAATGTTTCGATTTTTATCGGTAAAGAAAATGCAGAAGGATGGAAGAGATTCGACAAAGTAAATACTACAACTTCCAAGGGGCTCGATGCCCAATTTGATAAAAGAAACGACGTTATGATGGCATGGCAATCATTATTTGAATGGGATATGGCTTATAATAGTTACATTATGCATGACAGTAACATGGATTTAAAAACTATAAATCAAAAAGAAACAGCATTTTTTAATGATTTCCAAAAAGCACAAAGTAATTTTAAGAATAAACAAAATTAACAATATAAATTAGAGGACGACGTAATTTTACGCCGCCCTCTTTTTTAAAAATGGAAATGAATTGATGGCTTCTCGAATTTTCATCGCTAAATTCAGATTTTTTAATTCTGAGCCTGAATTCTGCACTGCTGTCAGTAACCGATTAAGTTCTTCAAGGCTAAATGATATAACGGCTTCACTGTTATTTTCTAACGTTCTATAGTACTCTTCTACTTCCTTTTCAAATCTTTCTTCTTCCTCACGAAAAAACTCTTGCCACGCTAACTCTTCTTCTTCTCTTATCCTTTTTAAATCTTCAACAGATAATTGTAGTTCATTTTCAGACAATTGCTCCTCGGACATATGTTTTTCCTCCTTAGACGGCATTTAGCCGTCATATTCTTTTTTTCTTACAGTGGTAAGTCATCATCATCAATGTTGAAGCTAGTAAATGTTTCCATTTCAACTGATGCTGACTCAAATAAATTGTTAAGCAGTTCAATATCACGGAAATTGATTGAGCTTTGGTTCATAATCATATTTTGAAGATAGAACCAGTCAGCCATTGGAATACAAAAAAGAACAGTAACTTTATCATTAAACATAATGATTTTCCTCCTTTCCTCGATCTCAATAACATCGTAGCTTCATGCAGGCTAAATTCTAACCCCTTTGAAAAATAAAAAAATTACGAGGTAAATAATGGAGTTTTATAGGAGATTTCTTGCAAAATAATCATTGTAACAGCCGCAAATCACTGTTCGAACACCTTGAAAAAATAAATAATTCTATAGGATTCAGGCCAAATAAATTAGTGTACCTTCAAATCTCTAATATTCGAATACCGTTTAAGTTATGGTCATAGGTTCAAATGGGTATATCTGAGGGGTACCCACTTCTCCCTATGAATCGATTCATAGGCCTTGGCTCTTTTCTTTCTAGATTTTTCAGGGGTTCAGTCCTTTCGAAATGACACCGATTTTCCGACAAATACACTCTGTAGCATTAACTTTTAAAGGGAAATCCGACTAAATTTTAGGGGCTTAAAATTACCAACAAAAAAAAGCACCATTTTTTACGATGCTTCTTTTAGAACTTGATATTTGATCATATTTTCTAAATTGCTAAATGCCAAGACTATTGGTTCAACCTCTTTTGACACAGCATCTAGCTCCGCTTGGCTAATTACCACTGCAATGCCAGATACTTCGTAAAGTTTTTGTTTCTGCTCTTTGTAATCAATATACGCGTCCCAAGCTTTGAAAATAATTTCTACTTGTTCTCTTGGAAAATACTTAATGATTTCTTCTTTATCAACATGAAGATCAGATGGTGCAGATTCTAACTTATTCAAAATATTCAACGGGTCTACATCAACAATTGCGTAATAAGCTTTTTCCGACTCTCTCCATATTTGACGAGCTAACTGTTTCTTTCTGATTTCATTAAATTCCTTCTGTCTTTGTTCTTCTCGCTCATACAATTCCTTACTCAATTCAAGTGTTGCTCTTGCTGTATCAGCTGCATTTTTCGTAGCCTTCCATAATAGGAAACTAAAAACTATCGTCGCTAACACTCCAACTCCAGTAAAAATCAAGGAAAATAAGGATATATTGGTTTCCATAAACACCCTCCTAGCCTTTAATTTACCATGTATATTCATGTCGAATATATATTTTTTTACCAAGTATAGCCGAAATATTTTATTAAATATTTATGTTCCTAACCATTCTCGTAAATTCGCAACATAACCTGAGTTATGTATAGGTTAAATCGCAATAAAAAGACACCTTCATTTAGATTCCTTTAAATACTTGAACCTATGACTCTTTTTTATTTATTCATCTTTTAAAAGGTACTTTTGTACTACATCCTAAACAAGGGTAATAAGATGGTAAAAACGGGAGGGGGACAACATGTTTAGTGCATTTAGAAAAAACATCAAATACTTAGAGGAGGTTTCATTAACTAAAGGTGTTCTATTTTTTGCAATCGTACCTCTAACAATCGTTATGTTAAATGCCAACTTTCTTAAAAATTCATACTTTGACTCAATTTTATGTTATTTCGTTATGATTGCTTATGCTTTACTTGTTGGAAGAAGAGAACTGTTACTAAAACCCAATGGGTCATTTAAGAAAAACATTAAAATTGTCTTTGGGATATTTGCAGCAAGCGCTATACTGGGCATGATAGGGGTAAAAATTATAGGTACTGACAACCCGCAGGGGTTAGATGGCGTAGTTTATACGGGATCGCAATATTTGAAGTTAAACTCGATATTACCATTGATTGGTTTCGGCGAAGAGTTTTTATGTGTATTGACTTTTATTGGCTTATTTACATTACTGCCTGGCGAATTATTAAGAAGATTCCTATTTTCCCTCTTAGGATCCTCACTGATTTTTGGACTTCTACACGCATTTCATAGTCCTTTTACCGCCGTTCTTGCAATTGGATTGGGACATATTCCATTTATCTTTGCTACCCTGTATTATAAATCAATCCTGCCAGCCATCGGTGCACATATAATGTGGGATGGCATGAATTTTTTTGGGCATTACAACGAGGAATTATATTTTACATTCTGTTCTGTTTTAATAATTGCATATTTTGTCTACATTTTCATACCAAAAAAGAAAGCTGTGCCGAGTTAAATAGTTAGAAGCGACCTTTATTAATGGTTGCTACATAAGGGTAAATTTAAATCAACATCGAGGGAGGGGTAGCCATTTGGGCTACTCCTTTATTTTTTAATACTGAGCAAATAACTTTATTTTTGTAATCGTTTTCATTTACAATATAATTAGGTCGGATGGCAAAGGTGGCCATCATGGTATGCAGCGTAGGTGGGGCTGGTACTTAACGGGAGCGAATATGCTCTATTTTTTTTGCAATAAAAAAACACCCTCAAAAGGATGTTTTAAAGATTTATATGATCAAAAATGGCCTGTGATGCTGCTTGCCCCCATTGTGGGTCAGTAACGACTTTAGAAAACACTTTTAATAAAGCCGCTTCTCCAATTCCATATAATTTATTAGCGAGAGCTTTTAGTTTACTCGGAGAAGGTGCAGGTTTACTGATTTCCTCTTGGACCTCATTTGCAACTTTCTCTACTTCGGCCTTTTTCTCTTCAGGAATTAGCTGGTGTTTGTTTACTTCATCCATTATTTTGTTCACGATATTTTCATAATGAGATGTCTGATTTATCTCTTTACCTATAGCAATATTGCTGCCACCAGAAGCATTTATATGTCCATAATTAAATATTTGCAGAGTACTTCCTGTTATTTCTTCTTTACCATCGACCACATCTTCGACCAAATCATTTAAACGATTAAGAAGCTCCCTTAAACACGGAGAAGCAACTTCTAGTACAAATTGTTGTATATTTTCATCTAATTGCGAGTGCTTATATATTCTATGAGATAAACCTTCTAAGGAAAGTTCCCCTTTTGATACTTGACTAAATATCTGTAGAACGTAAGCAATTTGACCGTCTATTTCGGTCGGTAAGTTTAACTCCGTAACCCAAAAGCCATTATTTGAAGTGTGTATTTGATCAAAATCAACTGATAAATTCATTAACGGTGTAACTATGGAGTTAATTACACTGTCTTCATTTATAATTGATACAAATCTCTTAATTCTTGCTTTGTATGTATTATAGCCCGCATTTAAAATGTCAGAAGCTGCTGATTCAAAATCTCGAATTGATCTTTTAACAACCTTTGCAGAAAATTTGCTCATAAATTTCTTCCCCTTTTTGATCTAATCTTTTGTTTAGAATACAACAAGCAAAGATTAAATAACGATTATAAATTCCAACTACGATATATAAGAAGTTCACGACTAATACTGTGACTTCTTTTTTAATTCGGTAAAAGGAATTTATTTACCTTTATTTTGCTTTTGATAAATAATTTTTTGTAAAAATAAAAACACCCACCACCATTACAGTAGTAGGTATTTAAGGAAAGGAGTAAGAATATGCTGCTCCTATTATAACATTATTATATAAATATTAATGTTAATATTTATATTTACATTAATACTAATTACGTATATTTTATACTCTTCATCCCCTAAGCTTAGCTTTTGATTTTTTGCCCGGACTCATCAAAAAATTCATATTGATATCCTTTAATCATCGAACACATTGAATGAATATCACTGCAGGGTAGTGGTTCCCATTCTGTCATTAATCCTTCGTCAACGAATTTCTGATTTACTTTTAACATTTCCGAATGGAAATCCACTTGATTAGCAGTTACTTGCTTTGATTTCACTAAAGTTTTAATTCTAACTGGTCGCATCAGTTCTCACCTTCCCTTTTTTATTCCAAATTATTTAACTTCATATCCGCTGATCACTGCACTAAGGAAGCCATTAGGTAATACTGAATGTGTTATATCAACTTCCAAACCCTCATTCTGCATTTCTTGAACGGCGTTTAGCAGTTCCACTTCGGAATCATCAATTTTTGACAAAATGTGCTTTACTTTCACAATGTTTTTCATTTCCCCAACTCCTTTCTGTTTAAAGAGTGGGCAAACAAACGTGCTCACCCACTTTGCTTTATTTAAAAATCGAATAGTTTCTAAGCTTGATAAAATTCTCCTTGGAAATCCAACACCAAATTCAAGGTAATCGAGCTACTTGTATTACAAGTTAGAGCTAATTGTCCATTTGCTACGCTAAGGGAAGCAATATTTATTGCCCCGCCTAAGACTTTAATTTCGTCTGTCGTCGTTAAATCCGTTCCATTGTAAGAAAGATCTACAAGGTAACTCATCATATTTGCCCCATCGTTATTTTGAATGGACAGCCTACCTGCAAGCCTCGTCGGTATGGTAAATAAATTAATAATATTGTTTGAACTTGCTGTTGTAGTAATTGGATTTTTAGGGAAATTGAATCCTTCTAAGGTTGTCCCTAATTCTCCTGCATTCCCGGTGTACTGGAGAATGGTGGTAGGCTCAGTAGCTGAATAAATTTTCCCTGTTCTGCTTCCTGAGAAGCCTTTTACTAATATCGGGCAATTGGAAACAAACAGATTGCCGACTGCCGCTCCATATGAATTTAAAATAGCAACCTTGCAATTCTGAATTACAATTCCATCTACTGATCCAAAGCCGGTGACAACAAGACCATTATCAAGACCGTTAATTACATTCTGGACTACTTCATTTTTATTTAAAGTTGCGACTGTATCATGAAATAAATAAACTCCGTTATCTCTTTTAGTAAAATGCGTTGCGATTTCTCTCATTATGTTTCACTTGTCCCTTTGTTAAAATATCGAGTGGTAGATGGGCAAACAAGTTGTTCGCCATCTACCAGCCAAAATTCAAATTTGAATTCAGCTAACTTAAAATGCCCCCATATTAACTGTTGTCCCTGCGTTCATCATGTTTCGACGCGTGACTTTCCCCATCTTTTTGATAACCAATTCGGCAATATCCTCTGCTCGTTGATGTGGATGAGGATGGATATGAATTTCGACTGCTCCACTACCTCCAACTGCTACTCCGCTATTGCTGTTAAAGGATTTGTTAACTCCATTAGCCAATTGAACTGTGGATTTGTGAGCCATTCCTGCATTACGATCAATACCCAGAGCTAAACCATGTACAATGTCTTTCCCATGTCCCATAAAGACTTTGGATGGAGAATTACTTTTCACTACACCTTTGAACCACTTAGAAATGTTACCACCTAAAGATTCAATAGCCTTTTGAGCATTTCCGAACATACCTGTGATTCCGTTAACCAATCCACTTACAATGTCACTTCCCCATTGAAAAGCAGCATCTTTCCAACCGCTGGCAATTTTCTTTATTCCATTCCATCCATCAGTGAAGATTTTTCCAACATCTTTCCACAAGGAACTAGTCGTGGTTTTCAGATCTGTCCAAGCCTTTTTCCAATTACCAGTCAATAAATCTAGGCCTATTTTAATTAAGCCTGAGATATAGTCCCATTCTGTTTTAATAATATCTCTAAAAAGATTCCACGTCGTTTGAACAACGGGAACAAGAGCTGTCCAAAGAGCTTTAAAAGTAGCTCCAATGATTGTGCCGACTGTTTTAATTTCTATCCAGACATTTTTCATATAAGTTGTTACAATTGTCGAAATGATTGGCCAAACCGTTCGAGTAATTTGCATGACTTGTGGCCAAATGGACTTAACAAAGGAGACAATCCCGCCCCATGCTGATGTAAGAGTTGTCCAAACTGATTTTGCTGCATTTCCAACTGTAGTTTTTATTTGATTAATAATTGGTGGGATACTACCGGCAATCTTCATTAACCCTGATATAGTATTTTTACTAAAACCGAGTTTTTGTAAGAGATCGATTCCCTTTCCTCCACCTGTTCCAGTGAAAATCATGAATAATCCTTGACCTAAATTCTTAAGGTCACTCCATATTTTTTTGAGAAACGGACCCACAGTTCCCCAGTTTTTATAAATAAGGTATCCTCCTGCTGCTACGGCTGCTATTCCAGCAAGGAGTGGTCCAGATGTTAAGATGGCACCAAATTTCGTTAATTCGCCTGCTTCCGATGTGAGCTTTAGCATACCAAAGGCACCTTTTAGCATTTTAAATGAGCCAGCAAAAATTTTGACTATGCCTGTTGTGGTTACCATGCCTACTGAAAGAAGCGCAAAATCACCAATTACTTTTGCGACTCCTGGATGAGCTTCTGAAAATTTCAACATACTGCCTAATAATTTATTGATGCTGGCTATCGCAGGATTCAATGTCATTGCCAATTGTTGTCCTACCCGAAGCATTAAGGACATGCCGTTGGATTTAAGTAAATTTAACTGACCTTCCGGAGTCTTCTGCAAATCTGCGTTAATCTGCTCCATGCTCTTGGTATGACCCAATTGCTTTCGCATTTGTGTTAATTGTTCTAGAGTTGTCTTATTAGCTAAGATACTTGCAGCATTCCCACCATACGACCCAAAAATGTCGTGATAGGCTTGTGTAAGGTCTTTATTGTTCAGTTTCTTACCATCATTTATCATGGTGGTGAGCATTCCGTTAAGATTAACAATTTTCCCGTTCTTATCAAAGAATGGCGAGTTCCCGTTCTTATCTACAAACCCTAACTTTTCCATTGCCGCCCATGCTTTAGGTGTGCCTTTTTTGGTTGGGCCACCGCCAACTAGTCCTGGAATTAACCTCAGAATCATGTCAGCTGCATTGGTACCACCATGTGAACCAGTCAATCCAACCCTATTAGCTACTGCAGATAATCCAAGAATATCGCTTTGGCTCATTCCCAATGTCTGGGCTTTAGGAGCTAAATAGGTCAAAGTTTGTACGAGTGAACTACTATCCCCCGGTTGCATCATTGAGTATTTATTAAAATCATTCAAAAAGTTTTCGAAGCTTTTTGGGTCATAGTTCTTAAATACGTGAGCCATTTCAATGGCTTGCTGTGTACTTTGAAGAGCATCACTTGATTTATGCTCATACATCTGAACTTCAGCATATTTTGACACGGGTAACAACAAGCTTTGAGCCTGTTTAATATTACTGAATCCACCAGAGGTTAGTTTTTGAGCTATCTGAGAAACTTGCATGTCATTAAATTTAGAAACAGCTGCCGATGTATTCATGACCGCATCGCCGAATGCTTGCATTTGTTTTGTGCTGGCCCCTGTTGAATCTTGAATAACGGTCATGTTTGCTTGGAATTCCCCAGCTTTTTTGACCATTTCGAAAAGCCCGAATGCCCCAAAAGCTCCTGTTGCAAGATTCCCAACCCCCGACATTGCTAAGTCTCGACCTGCCGTATACTCAGCTTGAGCAGCAGCCATATCACGTTGGTATTGAGCCATTCGCATATAACTGGATTCCATTGCAGCAATATCTTGTCTTGCCATACCCACTCTTTGTAAATCGCTAGCCATGTTTGCAAATGCTTTTTGGTCACCCATTCTTGTTAATGAGGCATTGATCGCATCGATTTCCGCTCTGCTTTTCCCCATCATTTTCATGGCGTTGTTAAGGGTTTTAAATTTGCCTTCTGCTGCCGTAACTGAACTGATCATTGACCTTAATGGTCCTGTGAAGAAGTCGAGTGCCCGTATTTCTACGGCGAGGAGCATATCTGACATTTAATCACCGCCTATGATATTTTATTTTGTTGAGCAAACACCTTATATTCTTCTAATAGTCCCTTTTCTTTTAAGAACAGGTGACATTGTTTCATTATGTCATCCTGTGCTGTTAAAAGATTGGTTTGTGTGACTATTGTTTTGTTCTGCTCAAGAAGAAGACTTTGATATTTCAGAGACTCCTTCTCCATCTTTCTGATGTACCTCATGATGAGCTTATCCATCCTAGTCTGTTCGCTCTTAGTAATAGTCCCCGCATCTTTCTTTTTCTCCAGCTCTACCAACCTCTGAAACTGCTTGTCCAATGGTATCACCTCTTTTACAAAACGCATCTTTTGTAACAAATTATCATTAACGATAATAAATACATATTTGTTTTCACTAATATTAATATTAATGTTAATTTTATGGTGGAGCCCGTGACCTGTTCACATTTAAACTCCTACTGATTTCTTTTTAAAACTACTTCCCTTCCAAGCTCTTACTCTTTGAGAAAGTATAGATGTTTCAATTCCCATTTCGGCTGCAATTTCTTTATAGCTCATACCAGCTTTTTTCATTCGGGAATAATCAGAATAGGTAAACCACCTAGTGCCACCTTTCTTTCCACTCCTGTATTCCTCAAGTTCTTCTGGAGAAAGGTAATATGTTGTCACACCGAAAACAGATATCTTTGGTTGTATATGAAAATTTTCTGTTGGAGTATGTTCTTTCTTAGGCTCTTCAAATTTTTCCTCGTCCTTATCCCAATAATCCTCAAGCAATTCTTTCATGCTCATTTTATCAATCTGCATATCTGCTTCTTCGATATTATCAATTAGATCCAGAGAGACAGATTTACGTTGTAATTCTGGCTTTGTTTCAATGATTTCCTCTAAAATAGCCCTTAGCCTATTCCAAACATTTTGCCGTTCCTGATATTTACCGTATTCAAATTTACTTAAAGAGCTTTGTTCTTGAAACGTGAGTTTTTTATAAGCTTCTGAAAAAGCTTCTGCTCGTAAACTCCACCATTTTTCTTGCTGTTCATGACCTTCTTTTAATTCGATCAGATGAATAGCATACTCAACTGGATCTACACTTTCTGAATAAATGGACCCTATACCATAATCAAATGCAGAACGGGTAGGATGAATGTCGTCATAAGCTTGTTGTATTTCATAGGCATGTTGAATTCGTAACTCCTGTAAACGTCTTTCAGCTAATTCATATTGCGTATATTCTGATTGGCTCATCCGGTACATAACTTTTACCTACTCATATCTAGCTTTAGCAGCATCAGAAATTTTTTTATAGGCAGCATGCAATATTTGATTTACTCTTTGGCTACTAAGGAGAAAGAATTCACTGATTTCCTTTAACGTTTCCCCATCAATTCGATGATCTACCATAGTAGCTTCTCTTGCTGTTAGAATTTCCTCACCAATTACCGCATCATTAATGATTTCTATAAGCTGTTCCACTTCTTCTAGTCGCTTAGTTATGGCTATTTCTTGGTCAAAATCCCTCCCACTAACCTGAATAAGTCTTTTTTGAAGTTTCTCTCGCTTATTGAGTAATTCGGAGTATTCGTGCACAGCTTTTCTTATTTTCCAAAGAGAAATGCCCTCCTTTACTTCAACAGTAGATCCAATTTCCTTTATATGAAGAGACACTTCCGCTGCTTCTCTTAGGGACATATCACCAACCTCCGTCCTATGGGTAACCACCCTATCTGCTCGATTTTTCCTTTAAAACAGCACCTACATAATTGTGCTTATGTTATGAATTTTTAATTTAGATTGATATAGTCAGATTTCTATATGGAGCCAAAATGAAATTTTTAATTTTGGCCCCTTTTTCTCAATCGTAATTTAACTACAGGAGGTTAAGTTGATCGAGTTCTTGTTCCAGTTGTTTAGCCTTTTCTTTTAATTCCTCGTTTTCCGTTTGTAAGTGTTTTACATATTCCTCACGAGCAATCAAGTCATTACAAGCTTCTTGTAATATTTTCAAGTCCCTTTCAAATACCTTGATTGTTAAGTTTCCCCAACGGCTAGGCTTTCGGTTTATTAACTCTTTTAATCTTTCCATTTCAAACTCCTTAATTTAGATGGCTTTTTTCGAATTCCTCGACAACCGATTTGACAAAGGCGCTAAATTGGTCCAATAAATCATTTTCAACGAGAAATAATTCGACAACACGCATGGCATTTTCATATTCAATCATCTTTTGTTCAAGATCTTTTACTCGTTTAGTTCTAATCAAGCGCAACGCCCCCTATTCAGCCCGATAGGTGTTCATAATGGTAAATTCCTTTAGTTCATCATCCTTAGTGATTAACAATTGAGGTTTGTTATGAATTGAATTTACCCAGTTATAAATATTGATTGGCTCGTTACCAAGGACACCGGCTGTCAAATGGACTGTGAGACCTTCCAGCATATTATATTTGCTTCTAAGCTGTTTCAACTTTTCAAAGTAAAATGCTTTGGCTGCTGTAATTTCAAGTTCTAACGGGGAAATAAACTCACTAAACATTTTGGTCTCGTAATCTTTCCAAGCCTGCACTAATGCTCCGATGGACTCCTCATCCCTTGATCTCTCTAATATTGCAATATCGAGTTCCAAGCTTTTAACTTCATGCCTTTTTTGTGAAATCTGCTCAGATAATTTCGCCATTTTCTTGCCTAATTGTTCAAGTTCAAACCCCTTTACTCGACCAGAGGAAAAGTCATAATTATAATTGCCTTCTTGGCTTAAAAGAGTTTGCATCTGACCTTGTAATTGCTCCAATTTATTCTTTTGAAGTTTGATTACACGTTGATTTTTTTCGTTTTCTAATTCTATTTTTTTCACCAATTGCTGAATCGTTGTTTCTAACTGGTCTAAAGAAGCTTCCTCTACCTGTTTAACTTGAGAATCGGAATTTTTTACTGCTTGTCCATTTTTATTGAAAAAGACCATTACTTTCCTTCCTCCAATTGAAGTGTTTTTTTATTAAAAGCTACGATTCTTTTAAATTCTGATCGTTCTTTTTCTGCCTGTAACAATTGTCTTAACTGGTCATCAGTGAAGCTTGAAGTATCAATGAACTTATCGAAGAAGTGCCGAATATCCATGAAATCACTCCACAATTAATGTTGTCGTTAAAGTTAATATTTATATTATTAATAACTACATAATCCGTGTTTGGTTGCGAATTTTAAAAACTCTTGATATCGTTGCTCGGCTTCCTTGTGATTGCCATAATGATTATAAAAATATTCCTCAGCTGGATCCCTGAAGAACTCAGCAAATTCTTCACCTAGCTCCACAGATTCGATAAATTTTCTTAACTTCGTTATTACAACTGCAGCTGGTTCATTTTCTAATGCACAATCGATAAATGCTCTTAAAATTGTTATTGCAAGCTCTGCATTTTCACTTTCTGCTTGAAAATCAATATTGTCTAATGTCGTTTCCAAAACAATCGCTCCTTTCTTAATCCTTTAATAAACTCCTGGCATGGTAATAAAGGTGATGGTAAATGTAGTTTCCGCTTACGGTTTTCGGAATGAATACCGTAGAGAAGTTGTACCTGGCTTCAAATGTTTTAAGACTTGCTAGCAAGGATTTTGGTTCATAATGGGATCGATATAGACCAAGTATGATGTTTTCGTAACCGTTTGGATCCTCGACGATTAAGGTGAAGTGTAATTTTTGGGACCGAATCAATTCGTTTTCCCATCTCGTCCGATCTTTTATGCTTTGCGCAAGCTCGTCCACGCTGTTTTTCCGCTCTATTGCAACCGGGATATATAAATCTCTTACAATCCCTAATTCCGGGTTCTTAGGTATCATGGCAGCATAATCAGCAGTATCGTTTTTCTTTACTTTGTACGGGATTTTCTTGGAGTTGAAATAGTTGATGATATGAAGGTTTTCCTGTTCCCTGCTATCAACTAGAACTGTAAGTGTTGGGAGCAATTTCTTTAATTCTTTGTCCGTATATTGATAAAGCGATAGGGCGTTTATAAGACAACGCCTTCCTTCAAAGGTGCATCACTTTCCCAAACATCGGAATCGCAGCTATCTTCAGGCAATCCAGCTTCTTTCATTACTACCCTAGCGTATTCCCAACACTCATCTAAACAATTGAACCCATTAACAGCATCAAGGTCTACACAGTTATAGCCATTATCTGAACTCTGAAGGATTACTACATAGTCGGGGTTATTTACAATATCTTCAATGGTAATCCAGATATCCGTAACGCCGTGAGGAACCAATATTATTTCCTGTCCTGTGACTCTTCCAACTTCTCTTAATCTCTTTACCAGATCTGTTTGCTCAGAAGTCTTTGTCTTAATAATCAACGCTTTTTCAATTTCCATTTCGATAATTCCCCTTTCCTTTTGACAAATCATTGTGTTTTCTTTTGCTATCTTCAACAAGGCATTTTGCATGGAAAATTTCATCACTGGAGACATTTTTAAACTTTGAAACTATTTCATGATCTGAGACATTACCGTTACGTTTTCTGATAAATTCGAACAGATAAAAAGTATTCAAATTATGAACACCTATTTTCTTTACAATTTTCTTCGGCAAGTCTTCTGCGATAATCCAACGTAATCGTTCTAGTTGTCAGGCATTGAGTTTTATTAGTTTTCAAGTCTTCTCTCTATATTGACAAAGCGCCCATATTCTTTAATAAACACTAATTGTACCGTTCCAGTTGCTCCATCCCTTTGTTTGGCGATAATACATTCAACAATATTTTTGTTTTCGCTTTCCTTGTCGTAATAATCATCCCTATAAAGAAAGGCAATGACATCTGCATCCTGCTCAATGCTTCCGCTTTCCCGAATGTCACTCATAACAGGCCTTTTATTCTGACGTTGTTCCACTCCTCGGCTTAACTGACTTAATGAAACAATGGTCAGATTCAAATCCAATGCAATGGTCTTCAAACTCCGGCTTATTTCGCTTATTTCTTGTGTTCTGTTACCTTTGTGTTTCGGGTCACCTTGAATCAGCTGGAGGTAATCGATAAAACATAGGATTTTACGATCTGGATTTTGCTTTCTTAGCTTGGTTAAATCCTTGCGTATGGTGTGGACTGTAACCCCGCTTTTGTCATTGAGTAAAATGTCAGAATCGCCAAGTAGGCCAGCTTCATGAAACAACCTTGACCAATTCTCAGCTGTTAAGGCCGTTGTGCCAATTTTTATATTTCTTGAGTTCACTTGAGCTTCACTTGCTAGTATCCTTTGTCCCAATGATCTATTAACCATTTCCAAAGAATAAAACGGAACTAAAGCACCGTATCGTGCAGCTTTGGTGGTTAAATTTAACGCAAACTGGGTTTTACCCATAGAAGGCCTTGCACCGACTATAATTAATTCCCCCGGCTTCCACCCACTCAGCATTCGATCTAATTCTGAAAACCCTGTAGGAATACCAACAACTTCCCCTCTTTCAATCTCTGCATTATCTAAAACGTCCATCATTACGTCTTTAATATGGGTAAACCCGGTCTCTTTCGAAGTGCCTGCATCAGTCAAAACGTTGATTCCAGATGATACAAGATTGTCTATTTCGTCTTCATCTTCAACTTCATATAACTTGTCTTGCATCCGCTGCAAAGTCTTTTGGATTTTCCGCTTTTTAGCATTCTTTTTGATAATACCTTGGTAAAACTCAACGTTTTTGGTTGTAGGAACTAAACCGGACAAATCACTTAAATATGAAACTCCACCAATATTTTCAATCAACTTATTTTCAGCGAGCCAGGTTGTTAAAGTTACCAAGTCAACAGGATGGTTCGCTGCCATTAAAGCTTGAATAGCTTTTACTATATAGCGATTTTTTTCTTCGAAAAAATCTAAATGGTTCAATTCGATTTTTTCTAGTACCTCATCTGGTTCAAGAAGAATTGCTCCTAAAACGCTTCTTTCAGCCTCTATATTGTAAAAGGATTCAATCATGCTTTTTTCTCCCGTTCTCCCCCAAATTGTTGCTTAAACAATTTCTTCAATTCGTCAGGAGGTACCCTTTGTTCTTTTGGGACTTGATAGCTATCCATAATCTTTTTGGTTTCCTCTATTCCCGGTATGTTGTAATGTTCATTAACAATCAACCCATCCACTAAATCTTTAATTTTCGGTGGAAATTCATTGATTTGAGCATAATTAACAAGGTTGTCCAAAACTTTCTCGTACTCAAAGTCCTTAAGGCCTCTAAACCAAAAATCCAAAACAGTTTCGGGCTTGTTATCTCTAAGGAAATTAGGGAAGGCTACATTTACATAATTCAGCAACTGGGCCACTTCTTTTCTATCCATTACCTGCCTCCTCTGCCAATTCTGTAAAATCAATTTGGGTATGCTGTTTAGATACCCCTACTAGCTTTTTGGCAGCTTCATCAGCTGGAGTATTACGAATAATCCCCAACGTGTAATTTTCCTTTTTAGAATGATAAGCAGGATTTTCTGTATGTGTTTTTAAACCATATTCCACACATATTGGAGGATGTTTATCCCATTCCTTATACATTCCTAAGATCACTGAGTTAGATACTTTAGCACTTACTCTTGTGTGCCTAATCATTTCTAGGTAATCATCAATAATTTTTAATTGATTTTTAGAGTACCTAAGACGGAAATTCTCAATTTCCAAAGGTATATTGTTTTTATTTTCATTCTTGTCATTCTTTACATTCTTATCATTCTTGTTTATATTATCGGGTTGCCGTTGCTTTCTTGTTGCTTTCGCTTCTTCTTCGTCGTTGCCTTCCTCGTTGCTTTCGTAATTCTTAGGAGTCTGATAATGATCGTAGTTATCAATGTTTATCAATAATCCTTGCGTTGCTTTCGTGGTTGTTATCATCGTTGCTTTGGTCTCCCCTTCGTGGGAGCTTTCGTTTCCTTTTCGTAGCCAGTCAATTACTTGAAAAATTTGGTCCTTTGTTGGTTTTACTGTTCGGTACCCAACCTTCCAGCTACACGCCTCCATGATCTCCGGGATAGAAGTAAACAATTGGCCACGCTTTAACTTTTTAAATTCGGCATGCTGTGCTTTCGTTAATAAATAAATCCAAACTTTTATATATAAAGGTGGCTTTTCCCATATCTCGCTTTCAATAATCTTTCGAGAAAGAATAATGTATCCACCTGAAATTTTTGGGCTTTCCATATCACCTCACACCTACACTTGTTTCTTCATCACAATTGACCAGTTGTCAATGTATTCCTGAACAAACCTTCGATTAAACAGCCACTTTTTCCCAATACGTATAGATGGAAAATTGGGATCACTTAGAAAAAGTTTTTCAATTGTTGGCCACGAAAGATTAAGCATTTTACATAATTGCTTACTGTCCATCAACATTGAATGAAGTTCAATATCATCTAATCTTTTTTGAACCTCTTCTAAATAGATAGATTTTAATTCCTCATCATCTAATTTAATTTCAACCATTCACCCTCCTCCTCTCATAGTTGCATTAAATACAACTTTTTTATTATTTTAAATTATTTATGTTGCATTGTAAACAACAATCGCATTTTAAACTATATTTTGTTGCATTAAAAGCAACAAAAAGTATAGAATGAATGATATAGAATAAATTTCAGGAGGAGGATCTCCATGTTTTTTTCTGGAGAAAGGTTAAAAGTTGCTAGAAAATGCACCTTTAAAACTATAGATAATTTAATAAAAACTCTTGAGAGTCAGTACAATCTTAAAATTAACAAAGGAATGGTTTCACGGTGGGAGAATGGAAAGGCTACGCCTAGAGACGAAACCATAAAGATTTTAGCTAAATGTCTAAACGTACCAATCGATTATCTAACTGGAAGAGACAGTATGGCTAATTACTTAATACATCAAAGGCTCTTAAACAATATGACTGTTGAACAGTTAAGCCAAAAATGTGAAATAAGTGTGGAGACAATTCAATACGCTGAATCGGATAGGGTTCCTCTATCGTTAGTGAACCTACGAAAAATAGGAAATGTATATGAGAATGTTGATTTTGTTAATACCATACTGGAAAAGGGTATTTCCGATATGTTTCCGTCAGTTAGTCCACCACAGAATACGGATATGGAATTTGAAGAGTTAGAGTTAGATCTAAACGATTTATTGGATTCCAATTATGATATTGTTTTTAAAAACCGATTACTCACCCGAACTGAGAAAGAAAAAATAAAAAAGGTTATTGAAGTTTTATTAAGCTAAAACAATAACTATTTTAGGTGGACAGTACGCCAAATTGAAGTTACTAAATACAAATACAAAGTAACTACATGGGAGAAGAAAACGATGTATTGTGTCATTCAAAAAGTAACCAATAAAAAGCCTAATCAATATGGTCATTACAAAGAATTAACTGTTTCCAGCACATCTTTCGGAATTGCCGGTCAACCACTAAAAACAAAATATTCATATCGATATAGTGATGAACGATTCGAACGACCAATAAAAGATGCTTATAAAATCTGCATCCATAAAAGTTACCGTGAAAACGGTAAAGTTAAAAAGAAACAATGGGTTATTTGTACAATGGGTTACTATGATATTGTTGCGAATACATCATGGGCAGGGGATTACCTTCTGCAAAAAAAATTAGATGCAAAGCTGGATCAGATTGGGATTACTGAAACAGAACTCTGGGATATGGTATATTTAAAATTGGACCCAATCATAGAACAGGTCAAGAAAGAATTCGAATTGACTGAGGAATATAAAACAAAAGCTAAGCATGATGAGATTATTAATAAATACCTTTCAGATAAACAGGAATTTGAAAAAGAATATGGTTCCGATACTTATGATTATTGCTATGACATATATGGAACTTTGCGAAATAAAGCATATCTAGAAGAAGTAAAATTTCAAAAAACTGTTCGAGAGGAATACCAGAAACGTAGTTACGAAAGAAATTATCAAAGTAACTACAATAGTTATAATTTTGGTGGTTACTCCGTAAGTAATGGCAGTAACTACACTGACGACGAAAAAGGGATGCTTAAAAAGATTTACCGGGAAGCTTCAAAAAAATTTCATCCAGATGTTACAAAAGATGATGGTACCATGATGAAGTTCTTAACCAAATTGAAGGAACAATGGGGAATTTAAAAAAATGAGCATGGATCCGGAAAAGGAAACCATGCTTTTTTACTTTCACCCGGATGATGGGTGAAACCCACTGTCCTTTTTACCCTTACATAAGGATTGTTTTGTCGTGTATTTTGATATTTAACTGATATATAAATATTTTATAAAATATGTTTTCAAAAACACTCTTCTCAGTTTACATAATATCCTCTATTCCAGCCTAAATCATTTAAAATTCTATCCATCGTTCTCTGCTGCAAAAAAAAATTCCCCTGCAGTTGGGGAATCATACTCAGCCCATTTTTGGATTCAGTAGCTATTTATCAATTTGATAAGCAGCTAGATAGATATTATTGATGTAAAAAAGTAATGGGTTTGAGCCACCACAATTGTGTTCAAAAAACACATTCATCCAATTACACTTTTCACACGGCTTCATAAATGAAGGGGGCTAAAATTTAAAAGAGTGTAGCTTTCTGTAGTTTATTTCGTACTGGTGATTGCAATGGGACAGCTGGGGCTAACTGTAATTGAGGAGGAGATGCAGCAGCTATAGAATATCCATATTGCTGTAGTTGTGAGTATCGTTTAATAACACCAGCAGTTCCAATTTGCAAAACTGCTGTATTACCCATTTCACCGATTTTCAAAAAATTGATTTTAATTCTTTGACGAAGATATTTATCCAAATTAATCACCCTTTATGAATATATGCCACATAGTTGGGCGTTTGGGCTTATCCATAAAAAAAGGGAGTATAAATTAATAATTTGTTAAGCTTAATTAGGTATGATACAAGCATGAAAGTGACAGACTTTTTCATATAACCCCCTTTTAATATAGCTAATTGATGCCCCTTGAGAATATTGCTCTCTTGAGGGCTATTTTTTTATCAAAATCATCCCACCGGTGTTTTATTATCCTAATAAAGGACCATTATAAAAGGCGATCCCTACAAACAATAGTAAAGCGCCACATAAGTAACGGAGTACTCCAAAACGCTTCGAATAATAAGGAATATTTATCCCTCCAATTTAAATCCCCGCTCTTCTAGCAAGGGGGCAATATCATTACGAATTGATATTCGTCCATTTCCATCTTGAATAAAACCTTCGGGGCCTATTTTTATCACGTTACTTCGACTCAACCAAATATAAAGATTCCCATCTGGTTGTACCATTGCCATTGGTTCTGCGATTCCATATAAACCATGCTTCAAAGCGTTTTTGTTTCCCCATTTTGGTTTGCGATTGCCCTGATTTCCTACAGCTGCTTGATTACCAGGGAGAAAGCGCCCAGTCTTCGGATCACGTTCCATTTAGTAACACTCCTTACCGTGTTCGTTTCGGAAAAAATCAGCATGTACTACGAATGAATTTTAGGATTTTTTAGGGGCTGTTCCGTTTTGTAAACCTGAAGTTTTCTGTGGTTTTGTTGCTAAGAATACTAGGTTTTACTAGCTAGGTTCAAAAGGCTGCAACCATGCAACGCAAAAGGATGCAACCGTTGCATAATGTGTGCACACTTTTTTGACGTACTTTTTTGTAGTACAACATTCTGAACAATAGAAACGTTACCATTCAAAAGAGCGTCAAATATCAAGTTTTACCTAGTTTTGTAGCATTACTTATATATAAAAAAGTTAGGTTTTGTAGCATTTATACAAAGGAAAAACCTTAGCATTTGTTAGCACTTGTAGCATTTAAAAACCTTACTGAATCTTACTGTATGTAGCACAAAATACTAAGTTTTACTAAGGTTTGTAGCATATAGATAATAACCATCATTCACCATTATTTGTAGCGTCTTGTTTCTTTATAAAGAGAATTTTGTCCAACATTATCCAATGTTTGTAGCATTTCTATATAAGGATTTTATGCCATCAATTGCCATCATTTGTAGCAATAGAAACTGCTCCTTTTTTGGGAGTCAGAAATGTTGTCTTTGTAGCAATTAACCTCTATTCATTACTTGCTGTCGCAAAGCTTTTACATGCTCCTCAAAGCTTACCCCATTCTTTTCCTTTACCCATGCCCTATAACGTCTATTGTGCCAATCATGAGCCGCTGCATATCGTCTTACAGACTGGTAAGGGATATTAAACTTCAATCCAATCTCCATTAAAGAAAGCCGGCTTTCAAATCCAGCATTCATAAAATATGCTTCAACCTTTTTCCAATCATATTTTTTATTCATTTATACACCTCTACAAAGTTCGTGTTGTTAAACTTACATAAATATTAATATTAACATTAATAATAATGATTACATTTTTATTAAAGATAACATTGTTTATCAACTTAGCTATAGAAGACGACCTATACCTTTAGGTGTACACAAACCATATTTAAACCATTCCTCAGATGCTTGCAGCTTGGTGCATAAGGTGGATAATTTTGTGATTTATACAGATACTATGGACGACCAAGATTATTCTTGGTCGATGTTAAAACCCCTCCTTCATGCTCGCAAAGATGGAGTTTCTACCTTATTGTCAAACATAAAAAGCCAAATTGTACATGCGTAAAATTTAGCTGGACTTGAACGAAATGGATAAAAAAACATATGCTAAATATAGGTAGTACACTAAAAAAGACCGTGCCTGCTCTGTCACGGTCATATCATTCTGGAATCATATAAATAATCCATCCACGTGGCTATGCTGGGTGGATTATTTATTTTGTTTAATCATGTGAATTCTCCTTCCGTTAAGGCAATTGGATCGATTTAACATGCTCTAAATTCCTATAAACTATTTCTCCCTCGGCTGTAACCAAAATCACTTTGTTATTACAAACCTTTTGGAGTAAACCTATTTTTTCAGGATTGTCTCTACCGTCTAGAATCACTAATTGATTTTCTAATCTTTTCAGTTGCTCTTCAAAGCTTCTAGCTAACGAAGTGGGAGGAGGTGTTAATTGTAATTTCTCATTCTCTAAAGCATACGGTGTTGTATCTGGTGGATACGGAATCATCCATTTGACATGGTTCATCGAGATAAACATGGTTTTGTGGACTGGAGAGTAAAAAACGAAGTAATCATTCATAATGCTAGATACATAACCATGAAAGGATTGATTGTCTGACATGTAAACCTTCACGAACAAACCTTTAGCATTCATTAATATTTTTCGATAAGATATTGCCTCTGCTTCGATTGGCTTTTCTGAGGGAGTGTCGTAAGTCATATCTTCATCCCATTTCGGTAACTCTCTCAATCTTTGAATATGAACAAATGGAATGTAAAGGAATGAATTGGTTTTTCCAACGTAAATCACCACAATGTCCAATCCGGAATCAATTAAAGTACCTTTATGGAAAATACCCCCTGAAATCTCAACCTCCACATTTTTTTCAATTAAATTTACAAAATCGATCAACATCTCCATTCTCCTTTTTAAACTCTTATCTTACTATGCCTCCATAGTGGCAAGAAAACTCCTTAGCCATAAATCAGGCGAATCCATCCGTAACATAAGACTATCGTTGCTATTACAGTTGGTGGAACGACTAGGCTTGTTACACGGAAATACTGCCTCCAACTAATGTGCACCTTATACTGTTTCAATACGAACATCCATATTAGAGTCGCTAGGAGCCCAATAGGCGTAAGCAGTGAACCAATGTCACTTCCGATGATATTACCAAGGTACGCTACATGAAGGTCCATCGGACTCAAATGCATAGAGGTCAGATTTAACGTACCGATCATCAAAGCAGGGTGATTATTAAATATGTCGGACATGATGCTAACGGCAGTTGCAGTGGCTGCGATAGAGCTAAACCATCCTCCAGCAATGAACGGTTGAAGTACATGCACAAGCCATGAGTTTAATCCAACATTTGCAATCCCGGCTCCGACAACATACATACCAAAGGCAAAAAAAAGTACATGCCACGGAGTTTTTCGTAAGATATCCATTGGTGATGTGCCCATCTTAATCCATCGCCAGATGAGGAGTATGGCAGCTCCAACGACTGCAGTAACTGATGGAGACACTCCAAAGTCAGCTCCAACAAACAGCGCTACACGAATGGCTAAAACATATAGCAAGATATTCGTCATAAACCTTTTTTGCTTTTTCGAAGGAGTTTCTAATTGTAAATCTGTAGTAGCCATTTCATTATTGGGTCCCAAAGGATGACAACGTGGCTTCGGTTTATTTGACATACGGTTTTGTTTCAGGTCAGTAACTAGTTTCTTTCGAAATAGCACATAATTCAATACTGCCAAGACGCAAACACCTATCAAGGAAGGTACGAAAATCATTGCTGAGTAGGTTGCAAGGCTCATTCCGATGATTTTTATAGAGATTAAATTGACAATATTACTGACACCAAGGGGCGCACTCGCTGCAGTATCAACGAGCGCAGCGCTTAACAAATACGGGATTTGCTGATGGGGTTTAAGTCCCAGCTTTCTAAGAAGAATGATCAGTATTGGTGTTGCAATGATGATCGCACCATCATTATTAAACACTAAGGTCATAAGCAAACTCATTAAATTGATGTACCAAAATAAGCGAACACCTGAATTCTTTGCAAGTCTAACTAAAAAATCAGCTACGAATTGAAATACACCGAAGCTTTCGAGAACAAGTGCCATCGCAATGGTTGCCATGATCGTCACCGACGCACCACCAACATCCGACCCGATCACTTTCAAATCTGCCAACGAAACCGATCCAGCGATAACCATTAACGCTGCTCCGACGAGAGAAGGAATGGATACATCCAGTCCCTTGGGTCTCCACATAATCAATACGATCGTCATTACAAACGAAAAGATCGTTAGTGCTGTGGTAAACATTTTATTTTTATCTCCTTTCTATATAGTTTTGATTCATGTTGTTTTTATTAGGTAACCGTCTTTATAGTCAGTCCGTCTATACCTTCCTTTCCGTATCAGTTTTTCTATAAAAAGACCTCCTGCTCATTAGTTGTTCCGCTGCTGTCCCTCCATTCCATTTATCCTTTTGTACTTTTGTAACGCTGTACTGCATTTATATGTATCACGAATAAGACAGGCTTTAGGTTCGTACCCGTTTCTTATAAAATCCGCACGAATCTATCAACCATTACCTCTATGAAGGAATTATCAAAAATAAAGTATCCTGATATTCCCCCCCAAGAGTTGACTTACTCTGAAAATAAAAAATCCAGATATTTTGATTCGAGTTACAGGAGCCCTCGAACTGGACCTTTTAGCGTCGTATATGTCATTCTCCGGGCATACACTATTGCTAAAGCAAAAGCATCACGATAACAGTTTTCTATTAGCATCTCTACGAAAAAAAGTAATTTTTTGTAAATTTAGTGCTGATGCGTAGGCAAAGGATACTTCTGCTTCATTTGAAATGACTTGTGCAAACACGCTCTATACTTAAAGCCTAAAAGGCTACCTTAATAGCAGCCTTTTAGGCTTTTTCGAACAATACTAACAATTAATGGACTTGCTCATTTAACCAAATAAAAAACTCTTCGCGATTCACTCTTTTTATACGACCTAATCGGATCAATGGAAAACCTTTATAATCCAGAAACTTATCTTCATGGTAGTACAATTGGATAATCATCCCTTGTTTTCTGAATCTGTACCTTCCCCTTGGTTAAAGTATTCTCTCCAGAATTCCTCTTCAGTTTTTCCTGCCTCTAAAGCTTCTCGAAATTCTCTTTTAATCATACGATCAATGTACTGATAACATTTTCGAATACATTCGTCTGTATGAGGCCCCTCGATTATAATTACTTTCAAAGGATTTACCTCCCTTAGTGGTCACAGAGTAACCCTTCTCCCCTTACTATCTATCGTTAAAGTATCACATTAATATTAATATTGATATCGATAAATACGATAACATTAACAATAATAATTGAATTCTTTTTAAAAATAAGAGACTAGCCCTATTTTTGACTAGCCTCCTAACATTAGTGAAAATCATTCTTCTTTCATATCCATTTGAATTAAATGCTTACAGTTAGGACATTTACAAGAAAGCTTGTATACCGTCTTTTTAGGATTGTATTCCTCTACAAACGTATTAATAATGCCAGGCATCGAAAATAACACAGCAGCTAAAGAAATAAATGTCACGATGTAAGTATTTTGAGAAAGTTCCTTACTGGCTAACGTAAAAAATACTAAAATCATATATAAAATTATCGATAATGCTAAAAAGACCCTAAAAAAGTAATTATAAATCCCTTTGATCCTTGACCACATAAAAAGTCCTCCCAATGTTGGATAAAAAAGGGGGAGATGAACCCATAGCTCGAAAATAGCCTGCCGCCCTATCGGTTGCCTGAGCGCTACCCGCTATGGGCTATGTCCTCCTAAAACAATAACCCCCAGTAAAAATTTACGGGGGAAAATGCTAAAGAAAGTTATGCACATATCCACAGCAGCAAGCAGGGACTACGTCCCCTCTAATATAAGTGTACACACAATGTTACACTTTTAAAGCTGGTCCAATAATCGATATAAATGCACCCTTGATACCCCTAATAACTTGGCCAATTCTGTTTTCTTCGCCTTTGGATTATCCTTCAATATCTGCTGTAACTCCATTAATTTTTGTTCTGTTTTCCCTTTATGTTGCTTAATATAGTCTTCACGCTTCTGTACACCCTCACTACGGCGTTTTTCACGGTTGGCTATAGTCTTACGTCTTCTTTTCTCTGAACCGTCAATAATCGTCTTTAAATGCGTCTGTTCTTCTTCGGTAATATCCAGCCAGTTTATAAGCTTGGTGTTGCTGATATTGTACCCGGCACCGGGATATCCTTTTTGAATGGCTATTTCATTTGCTTGTTTATCGGATCTGGCAGACCATGCTTTTTCAGCTGATTTCGTGGCTTTCTCTACTTCTCTTTTTCTCAACGGATTCTTAAATTGAGAGTTAAGTTCAAGTGTACTGATTAATGCCTCAGCTGGATCATCGAGCAAGCAACACAGCCAGTAACGATATAAAAAGCAAATTAATTCGCGATAGCCGTTTACATCATATTCACGAAGCTCCACCAATTTAGTTAAATCTAGGATTCTAGCATGATGCAAAGAACGAACCGCATGTACACGAACTACTTTAGCTTTACGTCCTTTTGTTTTCTGTTTTTTCTCCTCAAGCTCCGGCAAATAATCACGTTGTAGCTGCCTTAATTCATATCGGTAATCGTGACGATATTGAGCGTGAACTTCAGCACCATTTTTCGAATTGATCGTGCCTGCCAATCGGAAAATACGAGCTGCATCTGCTGCCTTAGAATCTCCGCCCAAGTCTTTTAATTGGTTTAGAAAATAATCCTGAATTGCCTGCCATAAAGGCAAAGCTTTGTAAGGTACAGGATCCAACAGCCAAATAAGAACGATTCCCTGACCGCTAAAAACAATTATATTGGGATCCGGGACTGCTTGTCCGAAAAACTCGTATTCTAGTTTTCCTAAAACCCAAGATGGATCATAATTGAATAGATAAAAATCAAGATCCACGTATAAGGCCTTTAATTGCCTCAGATTTTCAATTTGTCGTTGAGGTTTGTAAAATGTATTCTGGCTAAAATAAACGTCTTCTCCGAGCCAATTTGTAAGGCTCTCAGCCAATTCCTCCGGTTTGTAATGTCTCTGCTGGAATTTGCCGTTCTCAGTTTTCTTTGCAACAGTAATCCAACCATCCGAATCATTGTGATGAAACCAAGCATGATACCGCGCTTCTTCAAGGTTCAAAGCACTGCTTGTAAAATTTTTCATACAAAAACATCCTTTCCCCACTGGAAAAAGAACGTACACCTATGCTATATTAATATTAAATATATTAATAAAAGGGCATAAATTGTCCCTTTCAAAAGGGTGTACGAATCCCTGTCCTAAGAAACTCCCGCCGGTCGCCAAACTAGAGGGAGTTTTTTATTTGTCTTTTATTCTATCAAATTTCGGAATAAAGTGACATATCCTTTTTTAAATCATTAATCATATTCCTTAGCATGTTTTCATTGTATTTCTGATAATTCCCTTCTTTATTTTGTAACAATATATAATTAAAACTCTTTATGATAAATACTTAGGGTTTGTCTCTCATCTGAACTACTCTGGAACTGCGCTTAATAATAAATAATTTGATAAAGCTAAAAAGGGCTTGAATTATAATCTCGCCCTTCTTTGCATTGGTTTTGTTTAGTCTTGTTAAAAGCTCCTTTTGATGAAGAGCTGCTCCTATGTTATAATCCTATTGTATTAAGTTCTAGACAAACCCAACCCTATGAGAAAGTCACGGTGCCGCAATCACTGTGGCTTTCTTTATGTTCATCGTATATCCAAGCTAGTACCTCTTGATAGGTTTGTGGCATTTTTTTATTAATTTGAATGAACATTTTTGTGTTTTGAATTCGAGCCTTTTTATTCCATTCTTCAGTAGAAGGTTCTTTAAGCTTAAATGATGGTATTTCAGCTTGGATCTCCTCATTGTATGTGATCACCATAAATTCAACATTTTTAACTTGGTCAAACATGTCTATTGCATTACTCATCATCATCTTCGCTCCTTCTTGGGTTTAAAATTTTATATTTAAAAACACTTAACGTTGCAATGAAAAGATCAATTTCATGTGGATCCAGAAAAAGATAGCTCCCTGCATCTACGTGTTCTTCCTCTTCTCGAATGTGGATGATGACATTAGTTTTACTATTTGAGATTTCTGCAATCGTACTGGAGTCGCCAACTGCTTTCCCAAAAGCAAAACGCGCGACTAATTCAGATTTTTTCATTTTCTACGTTCCCTTCCGCCAGAAGAATTATTTGGCCTATATCAATTACTATCCTTTCATCAGAGTTTTCAATATCGTTAGCCAACGTAATCCCTCCTCATTTAAAAAGATGCTACTTTTGCTGAATCAGATTCTTTACGCACCCCGTTTTCAACCATTTTCCGTAAAAAGCTCATCCCTTCGTAAAAGCCCTGCATAAACAAGCTATCTCCATATGCTGAAGACCAATCACTGGCTAATCCATCAAACTCCAGCAACATTTTTTTATGTTCATCGGTAAGTTGTTCCTTAAACTCCTGATAAAACTCAGATAATTTAGCCCTATATTCTTTGCAATGAGGCAATTCTTGAATTTGACCTGATGTTTCGAGTTCCTCCAATCTTTTATTAGCCACAGTTTCAATTGCGAAAGATAAATCCATTCCAAACCAGTTAAAAGTATTCATATCGCTTACCGCCTCCAAAAATTTGAATTTCTAATACTTTCACATTGTTATTTTGGTTTATCTAAGCTGATACAAAATCGATATTTTGTTGTGAATTCCCAAAAACATTAACAAAAATAAGGCTTTTCAATCTCCTATCTGCACCTGGTATCTTGTCCTATATTATTTAGGTAGTTCGAACCTTATCATCCTCCTTGCTTTTCATTTAACCTTATAGAGTTACAAATTATTAGTTTATGGGTAAATATTAACTTTTATTCATTATTTTGTCAATGAAATATTGTAAAATTTTCTGAAAAAAGGTAAAATGTGTATAAGATAAGGTTAATAAGAGAGGGATTTTGATGCCTTTACAAAATAATTTACGAATCATTATGGCAAAACAAAAAATTGATAGTGTTAGTGAACTTATGACAATCACTGGTTTAAGCCGCAATGCATTAAACAAATTATGGAGAGATGAAGATTTAGAATCTGCTAAATTAGGAACTTTAATGATTATTTGTGATCAACTTCAAATTAAATTGTCAGATCTAATTGAATATCTTCCGGGTGAAAAACAAATCATTCCTGAAAAGCAAAAGAAAAAGCCAATTAACTAAGAATCAACTTAGAAAATTGGCTTTTTTATTTAAAGCAATCCTTTTTCCATAAAGACACTTCTCAATGCCTCATTCACTATCTTTGATTTAGCTCCACGACCACCCTTTTTGGCTAAGCGATCCAGAATCACAGACAAGTCTTTCTGAAGATAAATTCCAGTAAGAACTGATGAATTTTCGTTTTTCTTTGTATTGCCCTCGATAAGCTTGTCCAAATAATCCATCTTAACTTCCTGTTTGTTATCATTTTCATTAATATTAAGATCATTGATATCATCAACATTAGCAGCAATATTAATATTTTTTTCTTTATTAGCGTTAATGCTGTCCATTTGAACAGTATTAGTCTCAACATTATCAGAATCATTTATATTAGAATCATCATTAACGTTAACATTAGTATTTGTACTAGCGTTTTTACTAATATTAGCGTTAGCAACTTCGTTAAAATCTGCTAAATTCCTGTTTTTTCGTGCCATTATTCTTCGATCTCCTTTAATAAATCAAAATAAGCTTGAACTAACGGATTTTTTGAATCTGTTAATGTTGCAGGCTTTCGTTCGTATGCTACGCTTGCAGCAAATCGAACTGAACGGGGTATTACTGTTTCGAACATACGAATATCATTTTCTAAACAATATCGTCTGCACTGCTGAAGTACTTCTGAATGGAGCGTAGTTCGCTGGTCAACAAGGGTTGCGACTACACCAAGAATATTCAATTTTGGATTATGCTTTTCTTTAAAATTTTGGATAGCATTTAGAATTTTAATTAAGGATCTCATGCTATATCCTTCCGGCTGAAAGGGAACCAATACACTATCAGCATAAGAAAGAACATTCCCTTGAACTAATCCCAAATTTGGTGGGCTGTCAATTAATATGTAGTCGTATCTTGATTCCAGTGTTTGCATTGATTTTTCAAGCATCCTAAAAGGATCTGGATAGTTTTCACGATCTGATAAGACATCAAATTCCAAAAAGCTCATATCATCATTCGCCGGCAGCACATCAATATTAGAGTGAACATTAATTAATGCTTTAGCAGGATCTATTCCATCAACCAGAACGTCATATAGAGTCAGTTCCACATTGTCTGGATTCACTCCGAATGACACTAAAACATTTCCTTGGTTATCAGTGTCAATAATCAAAACTTTGTGTTTTTCGCATAAGGCACCAGCCAAGTTCGTTGTAATGCTGGTTTTTAGCACTCCACCTTTATTGGTTGAAACAGCGATGATTGGCATATCATAACCCTCCTCGCAAATATAAATAACATTAATGTTAATATTAGTATTGTATTTGTTGTTATTGCAATTATTAATATTTAACAATTAAATGTGAATTCCTGCTTTCTAAATTAAATAAGATACTTAACTACAAAAAGAGAGCACGAAAAATCGTGCCCCCTTCTGAAAAAAACCTGGGCTAAGGTGATAACTATGTTAACACCAAGGTCGTGTCCGATCCTACTGACCGGCTGAGTTCCTGAATTCTTTGCTCTATAGGGGATATCTATCCAAGAGGCTTTTATCAAAAAAAGTTTTGCCAGTTAGAAGGGAATCCCATCCTATTTAATATCTGACTAAAATTAACGGACGAAAAATCGTTTTGGGATTTGTTAAAAAGTTGCGAAAGACTGCTAATTAATGATTTATGCTCTTTTTTGGTAATTACTAATTTTAAAAAGGAGACCATAGTAAACAAATTACCTGTAAGGAGATTGTTTGGTATACTCAGCAAATTAGAATTATGCCTACTCCTTGCCGGCCTATGTAAGCTGAAATTATACAATCTTTCTTCATGTGCACAAACGTTTCTAAACAGGTTTGCTGTCTTCAAAACATCAATTAATGAGTCTTTCGGAAATTGAAGATTAACATTGTAAGTTTTTTTGTACATTTTAGAAAAATCCTGTGCTATTAAATCCTTAAGGGGATCGTCAAGGCACATATAAAAATTTTGGATATTACCCAAAGTTAAATAATTAGATAAAACCCAAAGAGGAACTTCTTGATGCACATCTAAATAATGTTTAATAGGACCGTTTCTGTCCGATTGGTTTGTTATCACGTTTGATAATGTAGTGATTAATTTTAACACTTGTTTTAGCTGATTGGTGTTACTGGTAAAATTCTTCAAATTCAGGTAGTCATTGGCTTTTTTGAATTTTTGTGAAAACCTATACGAAATTTTCGATTTAACACTTTTTTCAAAAATCAAGAGATATTTAAGCAGGATATTTCTTAGCTCTCTGTCCAAAACATACAGCTTATGTATTTCTTCAAAAGTAGTGCCTGGTTTGTATTGTTCTGGTGAAGCAGGTGCTCCATTTTGATTTAAAACTAAAAATAAATCTTTATAGCCATTAATCACATTGTAATAGCCTTCATTTTCTAAAATTCTCATAGCATAAGAGCCGTTTCTTATTGTTAACCCTCTACCCCTGAGTATCCTAATTTGTTGAATATGTGTCTGAAAAGGCTTCAAAACAGTTTCACCCCAAAAATAAAAGCCCAGTCCTCGGAAGGAACATGGGCCTGATCGCTAAGATCATTATAGTATATGTAATAAAGACAGTCAAATGCCACTAATTTCAAATCGGACCATTGCCGCAGAAAATACGTTTAAATAGAAAAAAGATCCATTTAGAATCCTTTGTGTTTAAAGCATATCAATCATATAAATGACACTTTACCATATCGTAAAAGTTCTCTCTTGTACCTACATAAACAAAAGTCACATGGTCATCCAATTGATGGTAAGCATAACAAATTCTTAATGATACCTGTTGAAATTTAAAATCGTGACATTTAAAGTCCTTTAAATCGCCCTTCAATTGATAGCCGATAGATGGCTCTCCGGCAATTGCATCTTACTGCTTTAGGATTTCATCGTATAATTTAGGGCTTGAGTATTTCATGATTATGTAAACTAGATAACTACTTATAGCCACCATCATAATTAAAAACATTGAACAAGTAGCTTTATCTTAAAATTCACAACAAAATTATAGTTATGTAGTTGCAATTTGGATAATAATGATTTATTATCGAATTAACCTTATAAAGTTACTTTTTTATTAAATAGAGTTAAATTGGAGTTGAGAAAAACTATGAAGAACATTGAGTATGTAGAGGCATATCGAGATCACCTCCTAGAAGAAGAAAAAAGTAAAGGCACCATTGAAGGATATGTTTCTGATGTGAAGGATTTTATGGCATTTATCAAGAAAGACATCAAAAAGATAAAGAAAACTGATATGAACGAATTCAAGGAGTACTTACGACAGCGTAAATTAAAGGCCTTAACCATAAATCGAAAACTAGTAGGGGTAAAGCAGTTTATTGATTTTGCTAATGATCGTTTTGAACTTGCAATTTCGGCCAGAGTGAAGCAAGAAAAGATTCAGAAGCAATATTCCTTAAAGGACGAAGAACTGCTTACAGAGGACGATTATAAACGCCTGATTGCATCTACTGAAAAGTCCCGTGATATTCGTGCGAAGGCATTATTTGAATCCATGTACTATTCGGGGATGCGTATAAGTGAAGCACTTCAGCTGCGAGTGGATCACGTACAAAAGGGATTGAAAGTCATCGAGGACATCAAAGGAAAGGGCTCAAAATACCGTGATATTTATATGAGCGATAAGCTTATCAAATCCCTTAGAGAGTATATAGAAGTAAGACAGCAGCCGTTCTCCAGCACAACAAAGGCTTTATTCGTTGGGGAGAGGGGGCCATTAACCAGGCAGACAGCTCACAGCCTTATTAAAAAATACGCAAAAGCTGCAGGCATTGAATTATCCAAAGCTCATGTTCATAATTTAAGGCATCTATTCGGATTACGTCTTGCCGCACAGGGCTTGCCGATCCAAGACATAGCTAAATATTTAGGCCACACCTCGATTGAAGTAACAAAGATTTACTTGGAAAAACCGCAATCACATTACGTAAATCTAATTGACCAATTATAAATTCCGAATTTGATTTTTACGAATCTTTTATAGGGTGATGGATATGAGAGAGAAAGAGATGTGTGCATACTGTGGCAAAGGTTTCCCCATTAAGGAAATGAGGCAGCTACCAAGAGGAGAGTATAGAAACTGGTATTGTAGCCGGTATTATCCAGAAGTGATAGAAGCATACTGGAAATTGCCGTGGAATCGGAAAAGTTATTGAATTTGTTCAACATGGACGTTGTTTTATGGATAAATTATACTCGACTAATAAAAGGAGAATGTCAAAAAAGGGGGATATGATTTCATCCTCCTTTTTATAATTAGAACGGAGGTATTTAAAATAAGTATGATCCATATCTTCCCTCCTTCTAATAATACAAACTTCGCTAATGTCAAAAAGACGTAAAGTACTTCTTCCCAAATTTATTTTTTCAAAAAATAAGGGCTTACTCCGTCGATTTTTTACTTAAGTTGCTGCATAAGCTAAGGGTAGCCACCAAATATATCCACATCATGTGTAGCTACCTCCTTAGAGTTCAACGAAAAAGCCCTCAAAAGAGGGCTTTTATATTCCGAAACAGAATACGCTTTTATTTTTAATAAAAGCAAACGGATCCAATGATGATTAATAAGATAAACAACACAACGATTAAAGCAAATCCGCCGCCGTATCCGAATCCGCCGCCTCCGTAACCAAAGCCACCACAACCACATCCGCCGCCAAATCCACCGAAACCACCGTATCCAAACATATTAACTCCACCTTTCCATGTTTAATTTTTTAATATAATCCGCCGCCCATAAAGGACGCACCTATAATAATAAGCAAAATAAACAATACAACGAGCAAAGCAAAGCCGCCTCCAGCTCCTACACCATCCATTCAATAGACCTCCTTAACATATAATCCATACAAAATATGTTTAATTTAAAAAAGATGGAAGGGCGTTTCCACGTTTATCACATATAATGCTTAATACCTCACAGCAAAAAAGGTCATCCCGCATTTTTATAGGGGTGACCTTTTTTATCGTACAGTTGGATTTGCATAATCTCATTTACGTGTTGCATCTCAGAACCTCTTTTTTTCTAGTTCCAAGAGTATAGGTAATGTTTTTTTCTTGATAAGAATGAGTAATTTCTTTTTAGCTTCACTTGATGGTTGATCCACAAATACCCCTCCTAGTGCACGGTGTACTAATAACACATTCAAATTCTTATTCGAATTTGTGGATTTAGCTACTTTCATAATCAGTCTTATGTAGCGAATTTCTTAAAACATCTGATATGGGGTTATATTATACTTTTCTTTTCGGTTGTTCACGAATCCATTGGAGTAAAAAAGCCTCACCTTCCTTTGCAGGGATGTACCATTTGCTGCCGATTTTGTACTTAGGAAAGAATGGATCATAAAAAAACTTCTCTTTAATATTGTTTTCGCTCATACAGGTTTTTTTACAGAGAATCTTCATATCCCAAAAAACATGACTGTTTTCTAGACGTTTGATACTTTCTTCTATCTTTTCAAGAAATAGTTGTTTTACTTCATTTTCATTAACTTGAACACTAATCATTCTCTTTTTCTCCATTTTCGCTCACCTAAAACGTAATCCCATTTACATACTCCAGTCGTCAATAGAAGCTTTGCAAATCAACCAATTTATTTTCATAGCTTTCTAGTTCTTTTTGGAGCTTTAAGATATATTCTGTTATCGCCAATCTAACAATAACTGGATAGTATCGATTGCTGAGCTCCTTCTCGCATTCCTCAATATCCATCTTTTTAACATCGATAATTTTTTTTAATACGTCTAGCCTTTTGTTCAAACCCTCCTGCATATTGCTCTCCCCTTACATATCCCAAAAATCATCACTTTTTACATTGGGATCTATTTCCCTTAAAGCTTTAAGAATTTTTTTCATTGTCGATTGAGTGGGAGACCTATCTGAATCATTTACTAAATCCCCGATAGTGTTTTTGTTTAATCCTGTTTTCTCTTTAAGCCAGGATTGAGCAATTCCTCTTTGATCCAGCCACTTCCCTAACTTTGTCCGTTTCTTCCCTAAGCCAAAGCCAAACATTGTTCTCATCACTCCTTAACCCAAGTAATGTCCAAAAATCCTAAAAAATAAACCCGATGTTCCTGAAAAATAAGGAAACTTGGACAATCAGTGGTGAATAGTATCTTATCAAGCCCAAAAGAATGGGCCGCACCGAAGAACAGCGAGAGGGGGCTACGGGAAATGGAACAACTGGGTTACAACGGTTTAGTGAAAGCTTTATTCGATGGTTATAAA
>NZ_JABRWH010000001.1:1665000-1682500 GCF_013248975.1 Neobacillus endophyticus | reverse complement strand
GCAGACGGAACAATACGTTAAATTTCGTTTTGCATTTACCAAAGCTTTCGCAAAGTCGAGGACCGTATCTTCTTTCATACTTAAAACATGGAATGCTAGTCGAGAGGCTGTTTTCGGGCCAATTCCCGGTAATTTCATAAAGCTGTCAATCAGCTTAGAGATCGGTTCAGGATAATGCATTTTTATAATTCCTCTCTTAAATGAAAATTCACCCTCTACCTTTGGACATGTGCCCAGAAAATAGAGGGATACCTGAATTTATTTATTAAAATGGCAGATTTAGACCTTTTGTAAACTGCCCCATTGTATTGTTTGTCATTTCGTCTGCTTTTTTTAGCGCATCATTTACAGCAGCTAGAACTAAATCCTGCAGCATTTCAATATCATCCGGATCTACTGCTTCAGGTTTAATGGCAATATCCACTACTTCTTTATGGCCTGATACTTTAACAGTTACCATACCGCCTCCAGCAGTACCTTCTACAGTTTGTTTTCCTAATTCTTCTTGAGCCTCTTGCATTTTCTTTTGCATTTTTTGCATTTGCTTCATCATATTTTGCATATTTCCGCCGCCACGCATCATAATTTTCTACCTCCAAATAGTTAATTAATCAATAATTTCAACAATCTCTGCACCAAATAGCTTCTTTGCTTCGGCAATATGAGGTTCTTCTTCCCTGGTCGTACCACTTCCCTCTTCTAGGTCATCGTGTTGACTACTCAGGAAATTTTCCCTCAGGGAATGCCATTGATCTTCAGGAATACCTAACAGCAATAGCTTTCTACCGGTTAATTTCATTAAAGCTGACGTTACCGCTTCAATAAAATCACTACGGTTCATCGCCATTTGGCAAATCATCCCATGCTTAAATTTTATAATTAAAGCGGCTGAAGAAGCAGCCACCGGTTCAGCTTCACTTAACAGAGCTGCCTGCGATTTCAGCAAACCAGCCCTCATTTCTCCCCAACTGGCTTTGACAAGATTCAGATCATTCTTAGTTGCTTGTTTAAGAACCTCATTGATTTTTCCAACTGGCGCCTGAAATGAATTCCTCGATACCCTTTGTGCCGATTTTTGAGTCTGGGCAGCTGGATCTTGCTGCGATCTGGCCACGCCATGTTCTTTTAATATTCGCAGCTCGTTTTCCAGCTGGTCGATCCGTGATAATAATTGTTCCATATTTTCCGGTTGTGCCTGCATTGTCTGTTTTACATCCAATTGACACAATTTGACGATGGCAACCTCCAGAAAAATCCTGGGGTGATTGGTCCAACGCATATCCTGCTGTGTTTTATTTAACAGATCTATCAACTGGTATATCTCTGCTGTTGACATTTCCTCCGTCAGTCTCCGAAACTCGTCATCGAGCAGTACTCTTTCCAATGATTCTTCCAGCTTTGGAGCAGTCTTGTAAAGCAGCATATCACGATAAAATAAAATAAGATCCTCAATAAATCGCGCAGGGTCTTTCCCGTGAAATAACAGCTCCTCCAAGGCCTCTAATCCTTTGACCACATCCTTTTCACGGAAGGCTGCAGCCATTTTATTCAAGAAACCTTGAGATACCGACCCTGTTACCGTTAAAGCATCCTCCACGGTTACTCGATCTTCACTGTAGGAAATAGCTTGATCTAATAGACTTAAGGCATCACGCATACCGCCCTCAGCCGCTCTAGCAATTAATTGTAAGGCATTATCATCACAATTCACGCCTGTTTCCTGGAGAATTAACTTCATTCGGTTGACAATTGATTGAGCGGTAATCCGTCTAAAATCAAACCTTTGACATCTGGAGATGATCGTTAACGGAATTTTATGCGGTTCTGTAGTGGCCAAAATAAAAATGACATGCTTCGGAGGCTCCTCTAGTGTTTTCAGCAATGCATTAAAAGCACTAATCGAGAGCATATGCACTTCATCAATGATATAGACCTTATAGTTAACCGCTGTCGGAGCAAATCTGACCTTATCCAGAACATCTCTCATTTCTTCTACACGAGAGTTCGAAGCTGCGTCAAATTCCAAAACATCCGGAATGGTACCATTTGTAATTCCACGGCATGCCGCACATTCATTACATGGTTCCGCAACTGGTGCATGCTCACAGTTAATAGCCTTTGCCAAAATTTTGGCTGCACTTGTTTTACCTGTTCCCCTTGGTCCGGAAAAGAGATACGCATGAGAAGTTTTTTGCTGAAGCAGGGCATTTTGCAATGTCTTCGTTACATGTTCTTGTCCAACCACATCAAAAAAAGTTTGCGGACGCCATACACGATATAAAGCTTGATACGCCAAAGACAACGCCCCCTTCGGAAATTTTCATCTTATCTATTATACAGTAAATGTTTGAATGATTTCAAAGCGAATCCTTACGAGTAATTAAAAAACCCATCCTAAAAAAGGATGAGTTTTCATTTTATAATATGTAATAACTGCCGCGCACCTTCCGTCGACTGACGCCCATAAGCGTTACTTAAGCAGTTAGCTCGGCCCAGGCACCCCTGCGGCACATGGGAGAGTCCACTTAATGCTGCTTCCTTCCGGACCTGACATGGTTCATGGATTCCCATTGCGCAGGACCCGGGCGTCAACACCACTTACTTAAGGCAGACCCTACAGGTCATCAGCCTCGGGAAGGGATTCAGTCCCGCTAGAGCGGATTGCGGGTACAGGGCACCGCTGCCTCCCCACCTAGCGCGGCAAAGTTGATACCAATTATTAAATGCGTCGTAACTGACGCTTTTTTAGTATACAAATATTCTTGAAAAAAATCAATTATTATCCGTTGTAAATTTTTGTAAGTCTATATTTTTTTTCTGGACCCTTTTTTTCTCCCTGATTTTTCGAAAAAAATCTGAAAGCATTTGGCCACATTGATTCTCTAATACCCCAGCTTCAACTTGGCATTGATGGTTGAAGCGCGGCTCTTGTAAAAGGTTCATTAATGTTCCCGCACAACCGCCCTTTGGATCGCTGGCGCCATATACCACACGCTGAATTCTCGATAGAACAATAGCTCCAGAGCACATGGGGCAAGGTTCCAATGTTACATACAATGTTGTATCCTCCAGCCTCCAGCTTCCCATTTCCCTGCAGGCCTGTTCAATTGCCAGAAGCTCCGCATGTGCCAATGAATTTTGTTCATTTTCTCTTAAATTATGGGCCCGAGAAATAATCTTACCATCGTGAACGATAATTGCACCAATAGGTACCTCATTTAATGCTTCCGCCTTTTTCGCTTCCATTATGGCTTCCATCATATACGTTTCATCTTGCGTGTGTTCGTTCGTCATTCATTAACCATCCTAACCCCTACTTAACTATAGATTTTATCCTAAAATCATTATATAAACACCTTGAAAGGTGAAATTTGCCCATATTATATCATTTATCTGCTTCCCACCTCATAGAATAGCGGTAGCGCATATGTGCAGGGAGGAGATAAAATGCAAATCCACGTTGTCAGACAAAATGAATCATTAACAACCATAGCAAGAACCTTCCATACAACTACTCAAGATATTGTCGAAGCTAATGATCTTCCAAATCCAAATAATCTTGTCGTCGGACAATCACTTGTCATCCCTATTGTTGGCAGGTTCCATTTTGTACAGTCTGGGGATACTGTCCAATCGATAGCTAGAAAAGAAGGGGTTTCCGCCCAACAGGTTGCCTCTGTTAATCAAATTTCTGTCAATCAGACACTTCAAACGGGCCAACGTCTGTATATCCCCGCAGCCCCAAAAAGAAATGCTGAATTTAATGGCTATGTAGAACCACGCAGCACTTCTATTTTGCCGAGTTTGGAAAATAGCGCAAGGGAGGCTGGACCCTATTTAACTTACTTAGCTCCTTTCGCCTTTCAAGCGCAGCGTGATGGCACACTGAAGGAGCCGCTCCTCAATAACTTCCCAGCCATAGCCAGGGCCAACCGCAATGTATTAATGATGGTGATAAACAATCAGGAAAATGACCAATTCAGCGATGAACTGGGGCGGATCATCCTGACAAATATGGCCATTCAGAATACATTTCTCAATAATATCGTGGCAACCGCTAAAAAGTACGGTTTTCGTGACATCCACTTCGATTTCGAATACTTACGCCCTGTTGATCGTGATGCCTATAACCAATTTTTACGAAAAGCAAAGGCCAGATTTAATCAAGAGGGCTGGCTTATGTCAACAGCCCTTGCCCCAAAAACCAGTGCTACACAAAAAGGTAAATGGTATGAGGGCCATGATTATAAAGCACATGGGGAAATATCCGACTTTGTGGTCATTATGTCATATGAGTGGGGCTACAGCGGCGGCCCTGCGATGGCAGTCTCGCCTATTGATCAAGTAAGAAAAGTAATGGACTATGCTGTATCTGCAATCCCTTCTAATAAAATTCTTATGGGGCAGAATCTTTATGGTTATGATTGGACACTGCCGTTTGTCCAAGGTACCGTTGCTGAGGCAGTCAGCCCGCAGGAAGCCATACAGCGTGCAGCACAGCATAATGTTCCCATCCAGTATGATGAAAAGTCACAAGCTCCACATTTCAACTATACCGCTGCAGACGGGAAGCAGCATGAGGTCTGGTTTGAAGATGCCCGCTCAATCCAAGCTAAATTTAATTTAATTAAAGAACTCAATTTACGCGGTATGAGCTATTGGAAGCTTGGATTGGCATTCCCGCAGAACTGGCTATTAATTGTAGAAAATTTCAATGTAACAAAACGGGCTACTTAAAAGATATTTTCTCAAAAGACTGCCGCTTATCCGGCAGTTTTTTCATATCTCTCAAAGAAATTCACTTCTTTAAAAATATTCCATATCCAATCGAGGGACAGATTATGATAGAATATTCTTTGTGTCATTGCGGAAATTGTCGCTTACTGACGATTTTCTGCCATATTCATAAAAATAGATAATTCCAGTTAGTCTGGCTAAACATAGCAATGCAAGCAGCAGGAGAAGGGGGATAAAAATGGGGGCTACACCCTTTATTACGGTTGAAGGGCCGATCGGTGTGGGAAAAACATCGCTTGCAAGAGCAATCTCGGAGCAATTTAATTTTGCCCTTTTAAAGGAAATTGTTGACGAAAATCCATTCCTGGGGAAATTTTACGAAAACATTGAGGAATGGAGCTTTCAGACAGAGATGTTTTTTCTGTGCAATCGATTTAAACAATTAGGAGATATCAATACCCAATATATTAGCAAAAATCAAGCTGTCGTTGCTGATTATCATATATTCAAAAATTTGATTTTTGCCCAGAGAACATTGAATCCAAGTGAATACGCAAAATATTATAAGATTTATCAAATCTTAACTGAAGATATGCCAAAACCGAACGTGATCATTTATTTAAACGCAAGCCTTGATACATTGTTAAAACGGATTAAACTTAGAGGGCGCGAAGTAGAAAAAAATATCAGCCCGCTTTATTTGGAGCAATTATCTTTAGATTATGAACATACCATGGCGTTGTTTGAAAAGGAACATCCGGAAATACCTGTTCTTCGCTTCAACGGCGATGATTTAGATTTCGTAAAAAACGATCAGGATTTAGACCTTATCATGAAACGACTTTCATTGGCATTAAAAGAGAAAGCTGAACAAACACATTTTAGAACAGGGGGATGTTCGTGAGCATCGTTATTGGCGGTATGATTGGTCTTGGAAAAACAAGTGTGGCGGACCTATTGAGAGATCATTTTCAAAGTAATGGAATTGAGAGTAAGGTATTTTACGAAGCGGTAGATGATAATCCAATTCTCCCTCTTTATTATGAATTGACTCCAGAAGAATTGGATGCTAAAAGAATTCCCTTTTTACTGCAATTATTTTTCCTTAACAAACGTTTTAAAACGGTAAAGGACTGTATAAATTGGAAGAACCCCATATATACGATTCAAGACCGTTCCATTTATGAAGATTGGTACTTTGCTTATGTAAATAAAAATTTGGGCAGAATCTCTGATTTAGAATTTAAAATCTACGAAGAGCTTGCTGACAACATGATGGAGGAGCTAAAAGAACTTCCGAAAAAAGCCCCAGATCTCATGGTCTATTTAAAAGGCTCTTTTGAAACAGTACTCGACCGAATTATGGCCCGCGGCAGAAGCTTTGAGATTAACCCTGAATTAAAGGAGTATTATTTTGAAGTTTGGAAGGGCTATGATGAATGGGTTATCGACCATTATGATGCAAGTGAAGTATTGATTATTAATATGGATCAAACAGATGTTGTTAACAATGCCCTTGACGCAAAAAGAGTTTGCCGTGAAGTAGAAGAAAAATTAAATGAAATTCTATCTATAACAAAAACATATATTGGTTAAATGCCAATATGTGTTTTTTTATGGAAATAAAAAAAAAGTTCGCTACAATAGTTTGTAACGAACTTTTATCTCCAGTTTTATGCGCGATTATTTATTTGGTGGCGGAGGAAGAGGGATTCGAACCCCCGCGCGGTTTAACCCGCCTGTCGGTTTTCAAGACCGATCCCTTCAGCCGGACTTGGGTATTCCTCCGTAACAACAAAAATTAATTTATCACAAAATCTCCACAAAGTCAAATCAAATTTTGGAATTCTCGAGCAGAAATTTTTCTGCCCGAGAATTTCCTCATTAGACTGGTTTGATCACTTCACGGTTCCCCATATACGGGCGCAGTACAGTTGGAATGATGACACTGCCGTCTTCCTGCTGATAATTTTCCAAAATAGCAGCGACTGTGCGGCCAATTGCAAGACCTGATCCATTTAATGTATGCACATGCTCCGGCTTTGCCTTTAAGTCACGGCGGAAGCGGATATTCGCGCGACGAGCCTGGAATGCCTCAAAATTACTACAAGAAGAGATTTCACGGTAAGTTTCATAGCTAGGCAGCCAAACCTCAATATCGTACTTTTTGGCAGCGGTAAAGCCAAGGTCTCCTGTACACATGCTTAACACATGGTATGGAAGCTCTAAAAGCTGAAGTACTCTTTCTGCATCATTTGTCAACTTTTCAAGTTCATCATAAGAATCTTCAGGCTTCACAAACTTCACTAGCTCAACTTTATTAAACTGGTGCTGGCGAATTAGCCCCCTGGTGTCACGGCCCGCTGAACCAGCTTCAGAACGGAAGCAGGCGCTGTAGGCCGCATAACGGATTGGAAGCTCATCACCGTTTAAAATTTCATCACGGTACAAATTCGTTACAGGCACTTCTGCAGTCGGAATAAGGAAGTAATCTTCACTTTCAATTAAAAAAGCATCTTCTTCAAATTTAGGAAGCTGGCCGGTTCCTGTCATGCTGGCACGATTCACCAAGTATGGCGGGATCACTTCTGTATATCCATGCTCCTCCACATGCAGATCAAGCATAAAGCTAATCAAAGCACGCTCTAAACGGGCCCCAAGGCCTTTATAAAAAACAAAACGGCTCCCAGTAACCTTTCCAGCCCGTTCAAAATCTAGAATTCCTAACCCATCAGCAATCTCCCAATGCGGTTTAGGTTCAAAATTAAACTCGCGGATTTTCCCCCATCTCCGAGTTTCTATATTATCTTCCTCTGTTTCGCCAATCGGGACACTTTCATGAGGAATATTAGGAATGCTTAGCAATAGTTCTTCTAACGTTTCTTCAACACCCTTTAATTCATCATCAAGGGCTTTAATTTTGTCTCCAACCATTCGCATTTCTTGGATTAAGTGATCTGCATCCTTTTTCTCACGTTTTAGTGCAGCCACCTGCTGTGTTACTTCATTTCTCTGCCCCTTTAATTTTTCAGATTCAACGATTAGTTCTCGTCTCTTCTGGTCCAATTCTTCAAACTGCCCAAAATCGGTTAAATCTTCGCCGCGATGCTGAAGCTTTTCCTTCACTTCATTAAAATTGGCTCTTAAATATTTTAAATCAAGCATGTTTTATAGCACTCCTTTTCTTTTTATCACTTTAACTGTCATCAATTAATTGAAATGTTTACAGCATGATGAATAACTTTCGGTTACAATATGGCTTTATACTACCTTCAAAGTCAATAAAAAACTCCCGTCCCCAAAACAGGGACGAGAGTTACCCGCGTTACCACCCTGGTTGACAGAAACTGTCCACCTCTTAAAAATTAACGGTTTTCGGCCGAGGGCACTTAATGACCATACATGTACAGCGTTCCGCACCCTGCTCGAGGAGGGATTCACAAGCATTCTCCACCGGTTCACACCAGCCACCGGCTCTCTTTAGAACAATATCTTGTTACTAGTTCCTCTCATTGCTTTCAACATTTTGATTTTGGTATTTCTTAATTTACTATAAATATTACCAAATTGCAATGATATTATTCAGCAATCTAAAAGACGGTAGCGATGTCCTAAACTAGCTGTTTTTGCTTAGCTTCTTTCACCATTTCCACAAAGTAAGCAGTAATACTATGGTTACCAGTCAGTTCTGGATGGAAAGAGCAGCCCAAGAATTGCCCTTCCCGTGCAGCTACAATGCGATCATTATGCTTGCACAGGATTTCAACATTCTCTCCTGCCTCGACAATGTGTGGTGCTCGAATAAAGACAGCAGGAAAACTTTCTGCCACATCTTTAATCGCAAGGTCAGCCTCAAAGCTGTCTACTTGACGTCCAAAGGAGTTTCGTTCAACCGTAACATCCATGACACCAATGTGCGGCTCGCTGTACCCGGCAATATTCTTCGCTAAAAGAATTAACCCTGCACAAGTACCAAACATTGGTTTCCCTGATCGGGCAAATGCCTTTAATGCGTCCATGAAGTCATATTTATCAATTAAACGGCGCATTGTAGTACTTTCTCCACCAGGAAGAATAAGTCCATCTATTTCATTTAACTGTTCTTTATGTTTAATGGCAATAGCCTCGACACCACATGCTTCTAATGATTGAATATGTTCCCGAACTGCTCCTTGTAATGCGAGAACCCCAATTTTTATCATAAGAAATACTCCTTTTTTACTGAAGGCCCGGTTCACATTGTTAACCGGGCACTCTCAGATTTCTTGCTTTTCTGTTGTATTCCGCTTTTCTTTCCAGCTCGGTGGAAAGGATCAAGGTCATAATCCCATCCGCCAAGAAGGTAAATGACAGCCTTCTCGCCGGCTCAATTTATGCTTGTCGTTACTGAGCAAGCGGCTTCCGCTTATCCTTTTACCAACCGCGGTCTTGCATGCGATCTGCTGGTGTCAAAGATGAAATCTCAATACCTTTCATTGGTGTGCCTAAGTCTTTTGAAAGCTCGGCAATTAATTTGTAATCAGTGTAATGAGTTGTCGCTTCTACAATCGCTCTTGCAAATTTAGCTGGATTTTCAGATTTGAAAATTCCTGAGCCTACAAATACACCATCTGATCCTAATTGCATCATTAACGCTGCGTCAGCAGGAGTTGCTACTCCGCCAGCTGCAAAGTTAACAACTGGAAGACGGCCAAGACGTTTAATTTCAAGGAGAATTTCGTATGGCGCACCTAGAAGTTTAGCTTCTGTCATAAGCTCGTCTTCGTTCATGGAAACCACTTTACGAACTTGTGCATTCACTTTACGAATATGGCGTACTGCCTCAACAATATTCCCTGTACCAGGTTCACCCTTTGTGCGAAGCATGGAAGCACCTTCACCGATCCTGCGGGCAGCTTCACCTAGGTCCCTACAGCCGCAGACAAACGGTACTGTATAATCATTTTTATTTAAATGGAATTCCTCATCAGCTGGTGTTAATACTTCACTCTCGTCTATGTAGTCAACACCCATAGCTTCTAGAACACGAGCCTCCACGATATGGCCAATTCTTGCTTTTGCCATAACTGGAATAGAAACAGCATTCATTACTTCTTCAACAATTCTTGGGTCTGCCATTCTGGCAACACCGCCAGCAGCACGAATATCTGAAGGAACACGTTCAAGGGCCATTACAGCCACTGCTCCTGCTTCCTCAGCAATTTTTGCTTGCTCAGCATTGACAACGTCCATGATGACGCCGCCTTTTTGCATTTCAGCCATTCCGCGTTTTACACGATCTGTACCAGTTATCATTGTAAAATCCCCTTTTTAAAAAATATTTAGAATAATGAGTGCGTTGTTAGGAAATTCCATATTTTTATGTCGGAATATTATTTCCCCATAAACCCATTAAAGCAACAAAAAAGGATTCCTGTCAAGGCAGGAATCCTTTTTTCCGACACCAAATATTGAGAAAAGTAAGCGGTCCAATCAAAATATAGACTTAATGAAAAATTTTATGCCATACGTTACTGAAGAAATGGCCAATTCCCTTCATCATCAAAACAAACCAATTAGCCTTATCGACATCTTGGGAAGCAACTACATCAACCTGTGCTTTCTTTTCACCTTCTGGTGTTACGAAGCTGAGTTTGTCGCCATTTTTCGATTCAAGCATTAAATATCCTACCTTTTCACCTTTTTTAACTGGTGCGGTAAGCTCTCCTTTACTGTTGACCTTCGATTTATCGAGTACTATCACAGGTTTTAAATCTTGTTTTTCCCCGCTCTGAGCCAGCATAGAAAGCGCTGAATTTGTGTATACTTCTACTTGACTGCTTTTCCCGTTAATTACTGGAACGGTCTTATTCCCCTTAATTTCATAATGCTTAGGAAAAATTTGTTGTTTAGAATAATTGCTAAAAGCATAATCCAACATTTTTCTTGTTTCACTGAAACGAGCAGAATATCCGCCCTTTCCATTGGCATCCTTGGCATTTTGCACCACGGTAATAAATCGCTTGCCATCACGCTCTGCCGTACCTGTAAAGCAATAACCAGCAAAGTCAGTATGTCCTGTCTTTAGCCCGTCCATCCCTTGATATCCATAAACTAATGATGGAAGCATCCAGTTCCAGTTTGGCATATTAATGGCATCTTTAGTACCTTGACGGAATGTCATTTTTGGAATACTAGATGTCTGTAAAACCTCAGGGAAGTCATTAATAAGGTGGAAAGCCAATGTCGCAACGTCTCGTGTTGACATCAAATTTTCATCTGTTGGCCCGCCGACTGATGGCTGCATTCCCTTGTAATCCGCATTATTTAAACCTGAAGCATTCACAAATTTATAGTGTTTTAATCCTAATTTCTCTGCTTCAGCATTCATCATTTTGACAAAGTTTGTTTCCGATCCGCCCATAATTTCCGCTAAAGCAATCGCTGCCGCGTCCGCGGAATATATGGCCACTGCCTGATACAATTCCTTTACGTTGTATTGGCCGCCTTGGCGCAGCGGAACGTTTGATAGACTGCGATCTTGAGACATTTTATAAACTTCGTCATCAACTGTATAAGTCTGATCCCAGCTTACCTTGCCTTTTTTAATGGCATCCAATAGCATATATTCAGTCATCATTTTGGTCATGCTGGCAATTCCTAGCGGAGTATCTGCATTTTTTTCATATAAAACTCTTCCTGTTTTACCATCCACTAATATGGCACCATCAGCATTCACGTTTAAATCCGCTTGTGCCTTTGCTTTATTCACCCCGGTAAAGAGGCTGAAAAATAAAATAAGTGCCATCGCACTGGCTATACACTTCTGAAAAACATGTTTCTTCACGATAACGCCCTCCAAGGTATTATTACACTTTGCCTATTTTATCATAACTCCAAAACAAATCATAGACAGAGCATCGAAGCATTTTCCTTCCATAACAGGCAATTCCCTGGGTCATATTTACTTAAAAAGGTCTAGGTTAAACCATGTTGTTGATTTTGCTACCTGTTGATGGGAGCGGAAGGACTTAGAATACTCGAAAATACTAACGTATGTCCTGCGTACATAGAGGGAGATTCAAGAACAAGAGTATGGGACAGAGGAGACATAACAGGCGCCAGAAGTGCCATGAGGCTCCTCTGACCTTCCGAAACTTTGGTGCCTGGATAGGAAATCAACAGTCTCGTTTAAAACAGCGCCTAAAAAAGGAAAAGGCAGTGCGCCCTTTGACAAAACGTCAAGTGCTGCATTGCCTTTTTTTAGTTTATAAAAGTGAGTAATTTGGTGCCTCTTTTGTAATTTGAATATCATGTGGATGGCTTTCTCTTAGACCAGCACCAGTCATTCTGACAAATTGGCTGTCCATTCTTAATTCCTGAAGATCCTTTGTTCCACAATATCCCATACCGGAACGCAGACCACCTATCAATTGATAAATAGTTTCTGCCAATGGACCTTTGTAAGGAATACGACCTTCAATCCCTTCAGGAACAAATTTCTTATTATCTTCTTGGAAGTATCGGTCTTTTGACCCTTTTTCCATCGCTGCAACAGAGCCCATTCCGCGATACACTTTAAAGCGGCGTCCTTGGAAGATCTCAGTTTCCCCTGGGCTTTCTGTTACTCCTGCAAGCAAGCTTCCTAGCATGACAGCATGTCCTCCTGACGCTAGTGCTTTTACAATGTCACCTGAAAATTTAATACCGCCATCGGCTATTATGCTCTTACCATGCTTCATTGCTTCCGTTGCACAGTCATAAACAGCTGTAATTTGTGGAACGCCCACTCCTGCAACAACCCTTGTGGTACAAATGGATCCAGGTCCAATTCCCACCTTCACAACATCTGCTCCAGCTTCAATTAAATCTTTCGTTGCTTCTGCCGTTGCCACATTTCCGGCAATGATCGTTAACTCAGGATAAGTGCTGCGAATTTCTTTCACCGTATCCAGTACTCCTCTTGAATGTCCATGGGCCGTGTCAACCACAATCACATCCACATTGGCTTTTACAAGTGCTTCGACCCGCTTCATGGTATCCTTCGTAACCCCAACAGCACCTCCAGCTAATAAACGCCCTTGCTTATCTTTTGCTGAGTTTGGAAACTCAATTACTTTTTCAATATCCTTAATGGTAATTAATCCCTTCAAAACACCTTGATTATCAACAAGCGGCAGCTTTTCAATTTTATGGTGTTGCAGGATTTTTTCTGCTTCACTTAAAGTTGTTCCAACAGGAGCTGTAACCAGATTTTCCTTTGTCATAACATCAGAAATCTTAAAAGAATAGTCCTGATCCTGAATAAAGCGAAGATCGCGGTTTGTAATAATTCCTACAAGCTTTTGTTCTTCGTTATTATTCACAATTGGCACACCGGAAATACGATATTTCCCCATCAAATGCTCTGCATCAAAAACCTGATGCTCAGGCGTTAGGAAAAATGGATCCGTAATGACTCCACTTTCAGAACGTTTAACCTTTTCCACTTGTTCCGCTTGCTGTTCAATTGACATATTCTTATGAATGATTCCTAGACCGCCTTGCCGTGCCATAGCAATGGCCATTTCCGATTCTGTTACCGTGTCCATTCCAGCACTAATAATGGGAATATTAAGCTTTACATTGGGTGATAATTCCACCTGTAAATCCACATCTCTTGGCAGAACTTCTGATTTCCCTGGAATTAACAAAACATCATCAAACGTCAAACCTTCTTTTGAAAACTTATTTTCCCACATTCTAACAGCCCCCAGAACAAAAAATTTTATTTGTAGGTTATCAATTGGACAAACTACTGTCAAGGAAAAACGAATTAGTTTGATTATTCAAAAAAAGGATGATGCATGTGAACACACCATATAATGGCTGGAAGAGCTTCTCCTGCTTTTTCTCCGCAGAATTTTGCCAGCATTATCTCAATAAATGTTATAAAAAGGAAAATGTTGCTCAGGCTGAACAAAAAAGCTATGAAAACTGCTATGCCTTTCTTTATTATCTTGAACATGGACAAATTTATTATGAACAGGCTGAAAAAGCTCCTCTTATTTTACGGCCTATCTTACTCTTTTATGGTCTAGTCCATTTAATTAAAGCTTGTATTTTAACAATGGACCCCGCATATCCAGAGACAACTGCCGTATTGGCCCATGGCGTATCAACAAGAAAACGAAAAAAGCAAAATTATCAATTCTTCCAAGATGAAGTGAAACTTCAAAAAAATGGACTTTTTCCTTATATGTCAGAAAAATTGTTTCACATGAAACAATTGGAAGGGGAAAAAGTCATCATGGAAGAATTATTGCAACTTATACCGGAACTCAATGAATTATTTATCATGCATGAAGGCAAAAAGACCTTTGAAAAAATAGATCAAGAAGATGATCAACTGATAATTCCTGAAATTATACTGGATTATTACCATATGACGGAAAATCGCTTTAAAGAGTACTTTATATCTAAGTTTGCCTCTAATATTGAACCTGCAAGTAATGGCTTAGCATTTAAAGTAGATCAATCAGTATTACTGGAGTACAAATTTGTAAAATTTATTTTGGAAGGTAATACTTGGACCATACCCTTAAATAAAAACAAGTTCATAAACTTTCCTGAACTTTTAATTCATTATTTGCTTCTGTATAACTTAAGCATGATTGCCCGCTATGAAACAGAGTGGTGGAGTGAACTAACAAAAATGATGCCCAATCGTGATTTTCCATTTATTCAATCATTCCTTCATATCACCATGGAAAAAGGCCCGTTTTTAATATATCAATTTCTATTGAAACAAGGCGAAAGACCTATGAAATAAGCTAAGAATATACAAAAAAAGACAACCTTAAAAGGTTGTCCTTCATTTGCCTGGCAGCGTCCTACTCTCACAGGGGCTTTCGCCCCAACTACCATCGGCGCTGAGAAGCTTAACTTCCGTGTTCGGTATGGGAACGGGTGTGACCTTCTCGCCATCACCGCCAGACTATTTTGTTGAGGTTTCATTCCCTCAAAACTAGATAATACAGAAGAAACGTTTAAGAACGAGTTCGCTTTATTCATATTGCTATGACTTGGTTAAGTCCTCGATCGATTAGTATCAGTCAGCTCCACATGTTACCACGCTTCCACCTCTGACCTATCAACCTGATCATCTTTCAGGGATCTTACTAGCTTGACGCTATGGGAAATCTCATCTTGAGGGGGGCTTCATGCTTAGATGCTTTCAGCACTTATCCCGTCCGCACATAGCTACCCAGCGATGCCTTTGGCAAGACAACTGGTACACCAGCGGTGCGTCCATCCCGGTCCTCTCGTACTAAGGACAGCTCCTCTCAAATTTCCTGCGCCCGCGACGGATAGGGACCGAACTGTCTCACGACGTTCTGAACCCAGCTCGCGTACCGCTTTAATGGGCGAACAGCCCAACCCTTGGGACCGACTACAGCCCCAGGATGCGATGAGCCGACATCGAGGTGCCAAACCTCCCCGTCGATGTGGACTCTTGGGGGAGATAAGCCTGTTATCCCCAGGGTAGCTTTTATCCGTTGAGCGATGGCCCTTCCATGCGGAACCACCGGATCACTAAGCCCGACTTTCGTCCCTGCTCGACTTGTAGGTCTCGCAGTCAAGCTCCCTTGTGCCTTTACACTCTGCGAATGATTTCCAACCATTCTGAGGGAACCTTTGGGCGCCTCCGTTACTCTTTAGGAGGCGACCGCCCCAGTCAAACTGCCCACCTGACACTGTCTCCCACCCCGATCAGGGGTGTGGGTTAGAATTTCAATACAGCCAGGGTAGTATCCCACCGACGCCTCCACCGAAGCTGGCGCTCCGGCTTCTCAGGCTCCTACCTATCCTGTACAAGCTGTACCAAAATTCAATATCAGGCTACAGTAAAGCTCCATGGGGTCTTTCCGTCCTGTCGCGGGTAACCTGCATCTTCACAGGTACTATAATTTCACCGAGTCTCTCGTTGAGACAGTGCCCAGATCGTTACGCCTTTCGTGCGGGTCGGAACTTACCCGACAAGGAATTTCGCTACCTTAGGACCGTTATAGTTACGGCCGCCGTTTACTGGGGCTTCGATTCAGAGCTTCGCTTGCGCTAACCCCTCCTCTTAACCTTCCAGCACCGGGCAGGCGTCAGCCCCTATACTTCGCCTTGCGGCTTCGCAGAGACCTGTGTTTTTGCTAAACAGTCGCCTGGGCCTATTCACTGCGGCTCTTCGAGGCTATTCACCTCAAAAAGCACCCCTTCTCCCGAAGTTACGGGGTCATTTTGCCGAGTTCCTTAACGAGAGTTCTCTCGCTCACCTTAGGATTCTCTCCTCGCCTACCTGTGTCGGTTTGCGGTACGGGCACCTTTTATCTCGCTAGAGGCTTTTCTTGGCAGTGTGGAATCAGGAACTTCGGTACTCTATTTCCCTCGCTATCACAGCTCAGCCTGTTCGAAAAGCGGATTTTCCTGCTTCTCAGCCTAACTGCTTAGACGCGCATATCCAACAGCGCGCTTACCCTATCCTCCTGCGTCCCCCCATCACTCAAACGATAAAGAGGTGGTACAGGAATATCAACCTGTTGTCCATCGCCTATGCCTTTCGGCCTCGGCTTAGGTCCCGACTAACCCTGAGCGGACGAGCCTTCCTCAGGAAACCTTAGGCATTCGGTGGATGAGATTCTCACTCATCTTTCGCTACTCATACCGGCATTCTCACTTCTAAGCGCTCCACGGGTCCTTCCGATCCCGCTTCACAGCCCTTAGAACGCTCTCCTACCACTGACATCGTAGATGTCAATCCACAGCTTCGGTGATACGTTTAGCCCCGGTACATTTTCGGCGCAGAGTCACTCGACCAGTGAGCTATTACGCACTCTTTAAATGGTGGCTGCTTCTAAGCCAACATCCTGGTTGTCTAAGCAACTCCACATCCTTTTCCACTTAACGTATACTTTGGGACCTTAGCTGGTGGTCTGGGCTGTTTCCCTTTTGACTACGGATCTTATCACTCGCAGTCTGACTCCCACGGATAAGTCTTTGGCATTCGGAGTTTGTCTGAATTCGGTAACCCGATGAGGGCCCCTAGTCCAAACAGTGCTCTACCTCCAAGACTCTTACTACGTGAGGCTAGCCCTAAAGCTATTTCGGAGAGAACCAGCTATCTCCAAGTTCGATTGGAATTTCTCCGCTACCCACACCTCATCCGCGCACTTTTCAACGTGCGTCGGTTCGGGCCTCCATCCAGTGTTACCTGGACTTCACCCTGGACATGGGTAGATCACCTGGTTTCGGGTCTACGACTACATACTAAAACGCCCTATTCAGACTCGCTTTCGCTGCGGCTCCGTCTCTTCAACTTAACCTTGCATGTAATCGTAACTCGCCGGTTCATTCTACAAAAGGCACGCCATCACCCATAAACGGGCTCTGACTACTTGTAGGCACACGGTTTCAGGATCTCTTTCACTCCCCTTCCGGGGTGCTTTTCACCTTTCCCTCACGGTACTGGTTCACTATCGGTCACTAGGGAGTATTTAGCCTTGGGAGATGGTCCTCCCTGCTTCCGACCGGATTTCACGTGTCCGGCCGTACTCAGGATCCACTCAGGAGGGAACGAAGTTTCAACTACAGGGCTGTTACCTTCTATGACGGGCCTTTCCAGACCGCTTCATCTACCCCGTTCCTTTGTAACTCCATGTTGAGTGTCCTACAACCCCGAAAGGCAAGCCTTTCGGTTTGGGCTGTTCCCGTTTCGCTCGCCGCTACTCAGGGAATCGCGTTTGCTTTCTCTTCC